>JBFHER010000153.1:0-9412 GCA_041584055.1 Bacteroidales bacterium | reverse complement strand
TCACTGGGAAGGACGTGACCCACTTGCTGGACACCCTGACATATTTAAAAAAGCCCTGGAACAAACAAGGCCTTATCAGAATTTAAAAGAACAGGGAACATCGGATAAAGAATTGAATAAACGACTTCTTCAAAAACACCAAACCACCATATTTACCCATGATGGGGAAAAAAATGTGAGCATAAGTACCATCGACTCACTCAAACACTACCTGAAGCTATTAAACACCGGTTTTTTAGCCGTAAATCCACAGAATGGTGCCATCTTATCATGGATTGGAGGTGTAAATCATAAGTATTTGCCCTACGACCATGTGATGTCGAAGCGGCAGGTTGGTTCGACCTTTAAACCCATCGTTTATACAACTGCGTTGATGAATGGAAGTGAACCCTGTGATATTTTCTCAAATGAACGGCGGGTCTACGAAGCTTACGACAATTGGTCTCCGGCAAATTCTGAAGGTGAATACCAAGGTTATTATTCATTCAAAGGAGCATTGGCTCATTCTGTCAACACAGTTACGGCGGAGCTCATTATGAAAACCGGTATTGAAAGTGTGATTGAGACCGCTCGCATGATGGGGATCACATCCCCCATTCCCGAAGCCCCTTCCATAGCACTTGGGACACCGTCTATTTCTCTTTTTGAAATGGTGATGGCTTATACAAGCTTTGCGAATTACGGCAGACCGGTAGAACCGTTTGGATTGCTCCGCATTGAGGACAGCGATGGAACCATTTTATATGAACGCAGGAACAACGAATCATTGCCGGCAGCTTTTGATGAAGAGACAGCCATGTATATGAATGCCATTCTTCAGGGTGTTATTGACCGTGGAACGGGACGCGGATTGCGCAACACCTATGGACTGAAATTTGACATGGGAGGCAAAACCGGAACAACACAGAACAATGCAGATGGATGGTTTATGGGCTATACACCTAAGCTGGTGGCCGGTGTTTGGGTTGGAGCAGAACAACCAGCCGTTCATTTTAGAACAACCACGCTGGGTCAGGGCGCACACATGGCACTTCCTATATTTGGATTAACCATGCAAAAAGTCGTTGCTGATCCTGCTTTAAAGCATCTCACAAATGTCCCATTTCGTTTACTATCTCCCCGAATGGCACGTAAGATGGATTGTGCAGATTACTATGATGAAAAACCGGAGAAAGGAATCATCAATATTCTCCTTAATCTATTCAATGACAAGGACTCACTGGATCAGCAACAATTAAAAGAGACGCCTCAAAAGCCAGCGGATGAAAAGAAAAAGAAACGAGGTTTTCTAAAGAAACTGCGGGACATTTTCATTAATCAATAAACACACACGACATGAATGTAAAGTCAATCCCCATCTATCAGGTCGATGCGTTCACTGACAAATGTTTTCGTGGAAATCCTGCGGCTGTTTGTGTATTGGAAGAATGGTTGCCTGAAGCAGTAATGCAAAACATCGCTGCGGAGAATAATCTGTCTGAAACTGCTTTTGTTTTGTATGCAGATGGCGTTTACAACATCCGTTATTTCACCCCTACCGTTGAAGTCGAACTATGTGGTCATGCCACACTTGCCTCCGCATACATTGCTTTTCGAGCGGCAGATGATGACCTCAAGGAAGTGATATTCAGAACTCAACACCGAGGAGATCTAATCATTTCAAAGCAAGGCGATAAATTGGCAATGCTATTCCCAAAAGATGACATTGCAATAGAACCGCCAAATCCGATCCTTGAAAAAGCGCTCAATGCAATTCCAAAAGAACTATACAGGGGTAAGACCGATTATCTGGCTGTTTTTGACACTCAAAAGGAAATCGAAGCGCTGGCGCCAGACTTCAAACTGATGAAAGATTTAAATGTTCGGGGGATCATTGTTACTGCACCTGGAGATGAGGTTGATTTTGTTTCACGCTTTTTCGCTCCCCTCTCAGGAATTGATGAGGATCCGGTGACAGGCTCTGCGCATACAACATTAACCCCATTTTGGTCGAAACGATTGAATAAACACATGATGCTTGCCAAACAACTCTCCAGGCGGGGAGGTACACTTTGGTTAGAGGAACGGGATGACCATGTACTAATTACAGGAAATACGGTTCTCTTTATGCACGGTGAAATTTATTTAAAATGCACACATAATCCGGATTAAATCACATGAATGGCCGAGCGAAGTGCATTCTGCCTTCCTTTCAGAATTATTCTTTCAAACATTTTGCAAGGTCCTGAACCCTTTCTGCAACAATATAGTACGTTCTGACGTCTTCCGGTGTAAACCCCTCTTCAAAGAATGTTTCGAATTGAGCATACAGATGCTTATAGAATCCGAAAGGATCAAGGAATATGATCGGTTTATTGTGATATTTCAGCTGCTTTAAAACAATTTCTTCAATGATTTCATCCAGGGTACCAAAGCTGCCAGGCATGGCGATAAAAGCCTCCCCTATTTCACGCATATATGCTTTGCGTTCCTTCATGTCAACCACCTCAACCATTTCATCAGCAAGTGTCGACTTTAAATTCATGTCAATAATTTTTTGTGGAATCACGCCGATCAAGGTACCGGTATGTTCTTTCTCCTGATAGCCTTCAGCCATTTTTTCCATCAGCCCGACACCTGAGCCTCCATAAACAACATCGTAACCATGCATGGCGAGCCAACGGCCCAAATCCTTTGCAAGCACATTGTATTTTTCATTGATATGATTGCTTGAAGAGCAAAAAACACAAACTTTCATTCTTAAAAAATTTATAATAATAGATTACGAAGCTAAGTATAAAGATTGAAATCATTGCATAACTCAATAATAAAAGCTAAATTTAACTCAACTTTAAATTTAATCTAATGAGCTGGCTAACAGGACAAAAAACAAAAATGCGTGCCATTGAACCCACCGACCTTGATCTCATGTACAAATGGGAAAACAACAGTGACTTTTGGCATGTAAGTGATACACTGACCCCATATTCTAAGTTTATACTGAAAGAATTTATTGAAAACGCCCCCAAAAACCTTTTTGAGGCGAGGCAAATTCGTTTGATTATTGATAAAACAGATGACGGCCCTAAAAAACCGGTGGGTGCCATGGACCTGTTTGATTATGATCCCTATCACAATCGGGCAAACATAGGGATTTACATTGACTCATCGGTTCAGGGTCAGGGCTATGGACTGGATGCACTAAAAACAATGATCAATTACACCTTTAACTACCTTCATTTAAAGCAACTTTTTTGCCATGTGGGTGCTGATAATGAAGCCAGTCTAAGCTTCTTTAAAAAAGCCGGATTTACGGAATGTGGACTTTTAAAATCCTGGTTACGTGGCATAGATGGTTATGTTGACAGCTACCTGCTACAGATATTAAATCCAAAGGGGTAGATTTTTAATTTTGTTTCATTTGCGACCTGGCAATAAATGTTTTTATTGAAGCTGTAACGGAATTGCCGCTGTACTGATAGCCTAAAGGCATGCCGACTCATTTTTCTCGAACGTTTCTGCCAATATATATCCCTAAAGGATTAATACATGGCTATTTTTCATGTACCTCCTAACATCAAAATAGGACATAGGTATTCGATTCTAATGTAATCAAAATGCCACCAGTCCCCCAGGAATTTAATATCGAAAGAAAGATATCTCGTGGAAATACATCTGCATGCCGTTTGTTATGCGATATCTCCCAACAAGGAAAAGCGAAAAATCCATACGAGCACCCGAAGTGCTCGTACGATCCATGCTCAACCCAGGCTAAAACTTATACAACTCGCTGGCCGCTATTAAATCAAGTTTGTGTTTTTGCAGAACTTCAACGCACCGCTTTGCATCAGAAGGTTTGATGATAACATTGGCACTGGACACCATTGAAAATGCGTACATATATTCTATTTCAATGCCTTCCTCTGATAGAATCTGCAGTGCTTTTGCCAAGGCACCAGCCTCATTGGGGCAATTTAAACCAATCACCTCAGTCAGATTTGCTGAGAAGTCGTTATCCCTTAAAAGCCTGACCGCTTTCTCCGGATCCGAGACCATGACCCGTAAGATTCCAAAATCAGATGAATCCGCAATACTAAAAGCAGACATATTGATTTTTGCATCACCCAACAAAGTGGCCACTTCCTGTAAGCGACCTGTTTTATTTTCCAAAAAGACGGATAATTGTTTTGCTATCATTATTCTGGTTTTATTCGTTCAAATTTCGTTTATCAATCACACGTTTTGCTTTTCCGGCGGTGCGTTCAATGGTTTTTGGCTCAACCAGTTTTACGTTCACACTGATACCAAGTGTATTTTGAATTTTCTGAGTAATCTTTTTTCTCAAATCCTGTAGCTTCTTCACTTCATCAGAGAAGAACTGATCCTGAACCTCAACCATCACTGTCAGATTATCCAGTGTCCCTTCACGTTCAACAATTAAAAGGTAATGGGGTTCTGTCTCACTCATTTCGAGCAGTACACTTTCCACCTGACTAGGGAAGATATTCACACCCCGAATGATCAACATATCATCACTTCGGCCAGTACACTTCTTCATTCTTACGAGTGTACGACCACACGCGCATTTTTCAGAATTTAGGGATGTCAAATCTTTTGTTCTGTATCTGATTAAAGGCAGCCCTTCTTTGGTGACTGTTGTGAATACAAGTTCTCCCTCCTCACCTTCCGGTAAAGGTTGTAGGGTTTTGGGATCCACAATCTCAGGGATAAAATGATCCTCGTTTATGTGCAATCCAACCTGATATTCACATTCAAAAGAAACACCCGGACCTATAATCTCGCTCAGACCATAAATATCAAAAGCTTTGATCTTTAATTTCTTCTCAATTTCCTCCCGCATTTTCTCGGTCCAGGGCTCTGCACCAAACACTCCAGCCCTTAATTTAAGGTCTTCCGGTTTTATTCCTTTTTCCTCCATGGCCTCAGCCATGTACAAAGCATAAGAAGGTGTACAGGCTATGATATTGGTCCCGAAATCCTGCATCAGCTGCAATTGTTTTTCAGTATTTCCGCCTGAGATAGGAATAACGGATGCGCCTACCTTTTCTGCGCCGTAATGGGCACCCAAACCTCCTGTAAAGAGACCATATCCATATGCAATTTGAATAAAATCGTGTTTATGGGCCCCTGCGCCGGCAAATGTACGTGCCATCACCTCACTCCATGTCTCAATGTCTTTTTTTGTGTAACCAACAACGGTTGGTTTTCCTGTGGTCCCTGAGGAAGCATGCAAACGTACTATGTCGCTCATTGGCACGCTGAATAAGCCAAATGGATAATTATCACGCAAATCCGTTTTCACAGTAAATGGGAGTTTTACCAGATCCTCCACACTGTTGATGTCTTCAGGTTTTACCCCCAGTTCATCCATTTTTTTTCTGTAAAAAGCGGTGTTTTCGTACACACGTTCCACCATTTGTCTCAAACGAATGCCTTGAATGTGTCGCATGGATTCTCTGTCAGCACACTCAAACGTTTCATTCCAAATCATACTGTTATTTTATCGTTCGTTAATAATTTTCAATTAATTCTCCCAGATTGATGAAAGGCTAAAAGCAAAAATAAGGAATCTGCTACAAATTATCGGATATTAAACTTCAAATCTTACAATTTAAAAACCTTCTGAATATGAAGCTCCAAAATTGGATTTTTTTATCTTTGTCGCACGAATACCACCACAATTATCAATTAAATTGGTATAAAATTTTCAAGGATGAACAAAATCAGAGTACGATTTGCACCAAGTCCCACCGGACCGCTTCACATGGGTGGCGTAAGAACCGCCTTATTCAATTATCTGTTTGCAAAGAAGCATGGAGGAGACTTCTTGTTGCGCATAGAGGACACGGACCAAAAGCGTTTTGTTCCGGGAGCAGAAGAATATATTGTAGAATCCTTGAAATGGTGTGGCATTGTTCCGGATGAAGGCGCAGGATTTGGCGGTGACCTTGGCCCTTATCACCAGAGTCAGCGAAAAGACATTTATCCGGCATATTGCGAACAATTAATTCAGTCTGGGTGGGCCTATTATGCCTTTGACACCTCAGAGGAACTTGATAATGCACGAACGGCATTTGAAGCTGAGAACAAAACGTTTATTTATAACCGATACACACGCGAATCGCTCAAAAACTCTATCTCTTTAGATGACGATGCCGTTAAAAAATTGATCGATGCCGGCACACCTTATGTTATCCGGTTTAAAATGCCACATGATGTTATTGTCAGCAACGAAGATTTGATTCGGGGGAAGGTTTCTTTTAACACCAACGATCTGGATGATAAAGTGTTGTTTAAAGCGGATGGTTTGCCAACCTATCATCTGGCCAATGTTGTGGACGATTATCTGATGAAGATTTCTCATGTAATCCGTGGTGAAGAATGGTTGCCTTCTCTCCCATTGCATGTTTTATTATACGAGGCGCTGGGTTGGAAAGATGCAATGCCACAATTTGCGCATCTTCCCTTAATCTTAAAACCTGTGGGAAAAGGCAAGTTGAGCAAACGCGATGGAGATAAACTTGGATTTCCTGTTTTTCCTTTGCTATGGACTGATCCCGCCACCGGGGAAATTTCTTCCGGTTACCGTGAGGAGGGCTATTTTCCGGATGCATTTATAAATATGTTAGCTTTGTTAGGATGGAATCCGGGAACTGAGCAGGAAATATTTTCCCTTGAAGAATTGACGCAATCCTTTGGTTTGGAGCGCGTCGGAAAGTCCGGATCAAAGTTTGATCCTGAAAAAACAAAATGGTTCAACCACCAGTATTTGGTCAACAGAGATAATCAAATGCTGGCCTCTGATTTTGAGAAAGAGATTGAAAATAGGCTTTCATCAATAAACCGGGAGCTGGAAGGGAATAAAATAACTTTTGATAGAGCATCGCTTCCCACCATCGTTTCTCTGGTGAAGGATCGGGTAAATTTTGTATCCGAAATGTGGGAGCAAAGCAGCTTCTTTTTTGTTGCTCCCAGCGATTACGACGCAAAAACAGTAAAAAAACGTTGGAAAGAAGACACGCCACAATTGATGACAGATTTGAAAGCAGTCATCGAAACCATCGAGGACTTCTCTTCTGAAAACTGCGAAGAGATCATCAAGAACTGGATTACAGAAAACGAGCATAACATGGGTGCCGTGATGAATGCCTTTCGTTTAAGCATTGTTGGCGCACCCAAAGGGCCTCATATGTTTGACATCATTGCAATCATTGGCAAAGAAGAGACGCTTGCCAGACTGCAACATGCGATAGCGCATATAAATCGCTGATCGGTAACAAATCAATAAGCAATCTTCAGGGATAAATAAGCTTTTAAAAATTTATCTTTTCCAGAATGCAGGACTAAAGAGAATAAGTACGGTAAATAATTCCAGGCGTCCCAAGAGCATTAAAAATGACAAATACCATTTTCCGAAAGCGGGAATGCCTGAAAAGTTATCAGCAGGCCCCACATCACCTAAACCAGGGCCAATGTTACCAATACTGGTAACCACTGCACCTACCGATGTTTCAAAATCTAAACCAATGGATGCCATCACCACTATGCTAAAAACAATGATCAGAATATAAAACATCATAAATGCAAGCACATTGGTGATGATGTCCTGACTCACCACATGGTTGTTGTAACGAACGGGAATGATGGCATTTGGATGTATCAATCTTTTTAATTCCTGTGCACTGTTTTTAATCAACATAACAATACGCACAACTTTGATTCCTCCACCCGTTGAGCCTGCACTCCCTCCAAAGAACATGACCACAAAAATGACCATCCCAAGAAAGGGGATCCAAACCAAATAATCAGCGGATGCAAACCCTGTGGTAGTAATAATTGACACGACCTGGAACAAACTGTCCCTGAAGGCTTTTTCCCATCCCAGTGACTCTGAGAACATCAGGCCAACAGTGATGATTAAAGTGAATAATATCACAAAGGATGTGTAGGCCCTGAACTCCTCATTTTTCCAAATACGTTTCAACTTGAAATGCATTGCAAAATAGGTCAAAGTAAAATTGGTCCCGGCCAGAAACATGAAAAGGATAATCACATATTGAATAAATGGATCATCCCAATAGGCAACACTTGCCTGCTTTGTTGAATAGCCACCCGTTGCCATGGTTGTAAATGAATGACAAACCGCATCAAACAGGCTCATGCCACCAAATACAAGCAACGCGGTCTCTATAATTGTTAGAATCAAATATATACCCCATAAACGTTTGGCTGTTTCTTTGATTTTTGGGTGAAGCTTATCCGTTGTTGGACCCGGCACCTCAGCAGCAAATAATTGCATCCCACCAACACCAAGAAAAGGCAGTACGGCAAGTGAGAGAACGATGATACCCATGCCACCCAACCATTGGATGATACTTCGCCAAAACAAAATGCCGTGCGGCAATGCTTCAATATCATTTAGGATGGATGACCCTGTTGTGGTAAAGCCTGAAATGGTTTCGAAAAAAGCGTCTGTATAATTCGGTATTGCGCCACTTAAATAGAAAGGAAAGAGACCAAAGAATGAAAACACAATCCAAACAAGGCTGACAATGATGTATCCTTCCCGTTTGGTCATTCTTTTATCCGAACCTCGGCTAATCAAAGTAAAAAAGCCGCCAACACCCGCGGCAATGAGTGCGGAAATAAAATGATATCTGGCATCAGGTTCTTTGTACCCCAGGGCTATACCTCCGGATAAAACCATAAATAAAGCCTCTACAAGTAGCAGGCCACCCAATAATCGAAATATAAGTTTGTAGTTTAACATATCCCATAAAAATGGCCACCCGTGTGACCATCTACTTAATTGAAAAGTTTCTCCAGTTTTCTGATCCCTGAAGGAAGACAAAATACAATCACCTCGTCTTCAGCATCGATTTGCAACTGGCCATGCGCAATGTTAATAACTCCTTTTTTGATCACAGCTCCAATATTAACATCTTTTGGAAGTTTCAGGTCTTTGATCGGGTGTCTGGTTATTTTAGATCCCAGCTTTGCTGTCAGTTCCAGAATTTCTGCATCTGAAGCAGTTAAACATTTGACATGGGAAACACTTGCTTTCAGGGTTAACTGATATATATGACTTGCTGCCAGTCGTTTTTTATTAATGATTGTTCCAACACCAAAGTGCTCAGCCAAAGCAAAATAATCGATATTCTCAACCTCTGCAACTGTTTTTTTAACGCCCAGACGCTTTGCCATCATACATGACAGAATATTTGTTTCTGCATTTCCGGCCAAAGCCACAAAGGCATCCATATTTAAAATACCTTCCTCTTTTAGCAGCTCCAGATCCCGGCCATCACCATTAATTACGAGCGCCCGATCCAGTTTATCAACAATTTTGAAGCTTCTGTCCCGATCCACTTCAATAATTTTTATGTTGTAATAATCAGGTGCAAATTGAGCC
>JBFHER010000152.1:0-9452 GCA_041584055.1 Bacteroidales bacterium | reverse complement strand
TATATCTGCTTGCTGATTGTGTAAATGTCTGTAAATTCGTCAGAAAGTTGTTGCGAATAAACTGCAATTTGTTTACAAGATTGATATTCGTAGTAAATATCCCGATAAAATCCTATACTTGTTACAAAGTTTTCTTACATGGCATATTTAATTTTAAGATCCTCCTCATAAGGTCATTCTAAGGGTTAAATGCTCCCGTTATGTGATATGCTGACAAGTCCATTCATCCTTTTTTACAAGTATATTTTGTGTTACAAAAATGAATTTAAATGTTGTTACTTGTAAATTATAGTGATTTACTTATGTAAACAAACCCGTGTTTACATTATACAATTGCTTTCATTTTGTTGATAACTTGTCTGGTTACAAATTGCATCAGTTTACAATTCACATTATTTTTGAGTTCTGTTTGTCATTTACTGTTTAAATTTCAAATATTCTTGTATAACGGGACAATGAGAAGCAAATATTGAAATCTCAGGGCTTTAAATGGCATGAATTATGAAGGATCGAATACAGAAAATAATTTTAAATGAGGGACTTACACCTTCACGTTTGGCTGATGTTATGCGTGTACAACGTTCCAGTGTATCACACATTCTGGCAGGAAGAAACAAGCCAAGCATGGATTTTCTTACAAAACTCATTGAGTCCTTTCCTTCTATCAACGGGCACTGGTTACTGACCGGACAGGGAGATATGTATGCGAGCGGCAAAATACCGCATGTAGAAAAGGAGCTAAATCTGGCAGTTGATAAAACGCCGGCTTTGTTTCCTGATGAAGACAAGCATGCCAGAACTATCGACGCATCACAGGAACAAGTAAAAAAGGTAGAATCAAAGCCGGAGAATCATATAAGTCCGCCAAATTCGTCAAAGGCAAAGGTCATAAAGAAAATCATTGTGATATATGATGATTACAGTACGGAAGAAATATTTAATGGTTAGCCCTGATAAATCACTTTAATACTAGGACCTTTTTTGCTACTTTTGCGTTGAAAATAGATTTTTATGCAAAAATTGATGAAAGACCTTGAATTGCTGGCAAATTTGAGGTTAAACCATGAGTATAATGTACTTAAATTAAAGGCGGACACGCCGCTGCCGGAAATTCTACCGGGGCAGTTTGTTGAAATTCGTGTTGATAATTCCAGTACTACATTTTTAAGGCGTCCAATGTCTGTTCACGATGTTGATTACGCTGAAAATACAATGGATATTCTCGTACAGGCTGTTGGAGATGGATCCAAAAAGCTGATGACGCTTGAGGCCGGAACAATGGTTAACCTGCTATATCCCCTTGGAAACAGTTTTACCTGGCCAAAAGAAGGACAGCGGGTATTGATGATCGGTGGCGGCTGTGGTATTGCACCTTTCCTATACACCGGACGCAAACTGGCTGAAGCAGGCATACGTCCGCTCTTTCTTTTGGGTGCAAGGACAAAGGAGGGATTGATACGCCTCGATGAATACAGTCAGTATGGGGATGTGTATACCACAACTGAAGATGGTTCACATGGTCAAAAGGGCTTTGTTATTCATCATGATATTTTGTGGGAAGCAAATAAGAAATTTGACATGATATATACCTGTGGTCCGGAGCCGATGATGCGGGCCGTGGGAAAGTATGCTAAAAAACAAAACATCTTTTGTGAAGCTTCCCTGGAGAATAAAATGGCGTGTGGGTTTGGCGTGTGTCTGTGCTGTGTGGAGGATACCACAACAGGTAACAGATGTGTTTGTACCGATGGACCGGTGTTTAATGTAAATGAATTAAAATGGTAGATCTCTCAGTTGATATCAACGGATTAAAAATGAACAATCCGGTAATGACAGCCTCCGGCACCTTTGGCTTTGGCACAGAATACACGGATTTCATCGATTTAAACCGTTTAGGCGGCTTTGTAGTGAAAGGGACAACCCTTGAACACCGGGAAGGCAATCCTTACCCCAGAATGGCTGAAACGCCCTCAGGGATGTTGAATGCTGTGGGACTCCAAAACAAAGGTGTTGACAATTTTTGCAAAAATATATACCCATTGTTAACCGGACTGGATGCACAGGTTTTAGTCAATGTAAATGGAAGCACCATTGAACAATATGTTGAAACGGCCAGACGTGTTGCCGAATTGGATGAAATTACGGGCATAGAATTAAACATTAGCTGTCCGAATGTAAAACAAGGCGGCATGGCCTTTGGCACTTCCTGTCCACAGGCAGCTGAAGTTACAAAAGCGGTGCGGGCAGTCTATCCAAAGCACATGATGGTTAAATTATCACCAAATGTAACCAGCATTGCTGATATTGCCAGGGCTGTGGAGGATGAAGGTGCGGATTCAGTGTCTCTTATAAATACCTTATTGGGAATGGCCATCGATGCCAAGACAAGGAGGCCTCTCTTGTCAACCATCACAGGAGGCCTTTCGGGGCCAGCAGTGAAGCCAATTGCGCTCCGCATGGTATGGCAGGTGGCGCAGGCTGTAAAAGTGCCTGTGGTGGGCATGGGAGGTATAATGAATGCAACAGATGCCATCGAATTCATGCTTGCTGGAGCAACAGCCATTCAGATAGGTACAGCAAATTACATTGACCCGACAGTAACCTTAAAGGTGATAGATGGCATCGAAGCTTATCTTGAAGAAAATGGATTCTCTTCTGTCAGGGAAATTGTGGGTGCAATGATTGTTTAAAATACTGTTGAAGAATTTGATAAGTATTGAAACGGGGTTAGACTGTTTCATTCCGTTTTAGGTCAATCACTTTCTTTACGCTTCTTCTCGAGCACAGCAAGTGCAAGCCGAATGGTATGATATGCCATCTTTTCTTCAAAATACGCGTAATATAGCTTGAGTTCTTTGGGATGATTGAGTTTTAACGCAGCTTTGCTAACGGCAATGACATCCTCGTCTGATACGTACCTGCCTATATCATCAATTTTATTCTCCAAATAAAGTTTTGCGATATGGGAAAAGATGGTTGTGGTGCTTAAACCTCTTTGCACTGCAATGTCTTCAATTGAAAGCTCCTGCTTGTATAATTCAAAGGTCAGTTTGTAGGTGTCGCCTCGTTTTGACGATTTTTTATCTTTCTTTTCAAACTCCCGGATCACGTTCATAAAACGCTTTCCATACACCTCCAGTTTTCGTTTTCC
The DNA here is from genome assembly GCA_041584055.1 of Bacteroidales bacterium. Taxonomy (GTDB): domain Bacteria; phylum Bacteroidota; class Bacteroidia; order Bacteroidales; family UBA5342; genus JBFHER01. Next base: position 6,301 of record JBFHER010000152.1, on the reverse strand, counting down.
AACGCCGTTTATCTCAAGAAAATCTTCGGGTGTAAGCGGACGTTCTTCCTCCATGGCACGCAAACTGGCATCACTGAATACCAGGTAGGGGGCAATTTTATCTTCTTTTGCAATGGAATAACGCAATTTTCTCAGTTGTTCGAACAATTCCTCATTGCTATTTTTCTCCAACTTCTTTTCCATTGCCTGAGCAGATTTTTTTTCTTTATAATCCACCGGAACAGTAAGCATTACCTTTTCGTTCTGATAAAGCACTTTTTGTGAAAAATCCGTTAATTTCAAAGCATTGTTTTCGTGAAAAGCAATTTCACAATAGCCCTGGTTGATAAGCTGAATGATGTATTGTTGCCAGTCGGTCCAGGATACGTCTTTCCCGACACCAAAGGTTTTGATCTTTGTATATTGCTTTTCAATTACCCGGTTACTGTTCATCCCTCGCAAGATATCTATGACGGTTCCACTGGCTTCTGATTCGTTGATCCGGTAGATGACAGAGAGAATTTTTTGGGCATGAATAGTACCGTCAAAAAAACTGGGAGGATTTTTGCAAACATCACAGTTTCCACAGTCTTTTTGTATCAATTCACCAAAATAACTAAGTAAAATCTTACGTCGACAAGAGGTGGCATCTGCAAACTGCATCATGCGATCTAATTTTGCATTCTGAACATCTTCATTGGCAGCACCATGGGTAAACTTGCGCAATTGTACCACATCGAAATAGCTATAAAACAACAAAGCATGGGAGGGAAGTCCATCACGCCCGGAACGCCCTATTTCCTGATAATATCCTTCGATGTTTTTGGGTAGATTGTAATGGATGACCCACCTTACATTGGATTTATCAATTCCCATCCCAAAGGCGATGGTGGCACATACCACCTGAATGTCATCCTGAAGGAATTGTTCCTGCACGCTGCTGCGCTCTTCAAAGCCAAGGCCAGCATGATATGCAGCGGCTGAGATGCCTTTGGCTCTGAGCTTTTCAGCCATTTGTTCGGTGGATTTACGACTCAAACAATAGAGTATACCGGCTTGATTGGGACGTTTGCCAATGAATCGCAGGATCTGATTAACACGGTCTGTGGCAGGCCGAACCTCCAGGTAAATATTTTTCCGATCAAAGGAGGCAATAAACTGCTTTGCATCAGGCATTTTAAGCTGATTGACAATGTCTGCGCGTGTGGCTTTATCTGCCGTGGCAGTCAAAGCGATGATCGGTGTATTTGGAAGTGTTTCCTTTAAAAAACCAAGACGTTGATAGGAAGGACGAAAATCATGTCCCCAGGCTGATATGCAGTGGGCTTCATCAATGGCGATGCAGCATAAATATTGTTCATTTAGAATCGATTCAAGTAAGACCAGACTTTCCGGCGCAACGTATAAAAGCTTTAAATGGCCCGAATGTACGCGCTCAATGATTGCTGCACGTTCTGAATCATTTTGACTGCTGTTAAAGAATGCTGCTGAAATACCATTGGCCTGTAAGCCGTCTACCTGATCTTTCATCAATGCAATTAAGGGCGATACAACAAGGAGTAATCCATCCATCATCAACACGGGTAGCTGAAAACAAATCGATTTTCCACCGCCCGTTGGCATGATGACTAAACAGTCTTGTCTGGATAATACTGTTTCGATGATTTCCTGCTGTGCACCAATAAAACGCTCAAATCCAAAGTTAGATTTAAGCACAGTATGCATCCTGCGGTTTAATTCTGTTTGACTCATAATGGTTTCTGCCTGGGTAAATATTCTTTCAATTTATGAGATTCTTTTGAATTAAACGTCATGTGATTTGTTAAAAGCTCTGAGAATGCATTATTTGATTCAATTTTGAAGAGCAGTGCAAAAATATACACAATATTTATAATTTGAAGTATTCAATCGTATATTCACGATTACTCCATTTGTCTCATAATTAATATTATGTTAAATAGGATTGATAAGAAAAAGTCCGACAAGCATATCGGACCTTTCCTTTGAATAAGATTTACACCTCCTATTGAAGTGTTTTAAGTTTTTCGTTGACTTCCTGATAAAGCGTATTGTATTTTTGATCTAAACGTGTCAGACGGTAGTAAATTTTCTTTAGTACATCCAAAACATTTTTATTCTCAGGGTCAATGGCAATACAATTTTCAAAATAAGGAATACACTTAACAAATTCCTCAGAAGCCACTCTATCCAGTTCTTTGTATTTTTTATAATCCTTTTCTTCAGTTGCAATCTGGTCCAGGTCACGTGCTTTGTTGAAAGCCAGTACTCCAAGGTTATAGTTTGCATCAAGCTTCACTGAACTATCTGCATCTGGCAGTTCCAGGATTTTTTTATAGCACTTTACTGCCTCTTCCAACTCTCCCAGTTGATCATGGAAAGTACCTTTTGCAAACCAGAATGTTGCGTTGTTCGGATCTTTTTCGATGGCTTTTGTGAGATATAACAAAGCGGGTTCAGGATCACCTTTCTTAACATAAAACGCGACTAATTCTCTTAGAAAAACAGCTTCATCAGGAAATGTTTCCATCCCCTCTTTAACAATGTTTACATAAGCCACTGTATCCTGTGCATCACGATGCAGGGTTAACAGCATTTTATACAAATCAACGCCACCATAATTGTATTCTTTGGCAAGTGTCAGATATTTAACGGTTGGTTCAATCATTTCCTTGTCTTCGCCATCGAATGCATAGTACGCAGTAACACCTGTATTGAAAACAATTGCGGTATCAATGGTTCCTTTGTTTTTATTTAATTCAGAGGTTTTATAAGCTTCTGCATCATCAATTGTGAGGGCTTTCACAAAGGTAAGGTGTGCATTTTTATAATCCTTTTCTTTGTAATAGTCTACAGCAGCATTGATAAATGCAACGCGCAATAATTCCATTTCACGTACTATTTCCGGTCTGTAACGGAGTTTTTTCTTTCCTTTTGCATCTCCCTTAATATCCAGTTCATCTGCTTTAAGAATCGAAGTTAGCGCCTCATCAAGTAATTTCTGATCTTCCTTCTTTTTTTGATGATAATTCCGGTAAACCTTTGCCTTTACAACGTAGGTTTTAGCCCAGTCTTTTGTTTTCTCATGGCTAACTGCTTCATCGATTTTCTGCTTGGCTTTGTCAAAATTAGGCTTTTCAACTTCAAGTTCATAGTCTGCAGAACTAACAGCACTTTTCTGAGCCATCATGCTCACAGAAGCAAATAAAACGAGTAATAACAATCCTAAATGTTTCATAATATGTGTTTTAATTTGATTTCTAAACTACGTTTTGTTGTTTATTATTGATACGGTTGAGCTGCAAAAATAATCAAACATTTACAATTCGCAATTAGTTATTATTCCTCTCCTGAATTTTCCGGATCATTTTTTAATGCTTCGTTATCACTTCCCAATGGCTCATCTGAAATTTCAGATTGATGCTCCTCCTCTTCTTCAGAGATTACTTTTGCCACAGCTGCAATCTCATCATTTCTTTTTTCAAGATTAATAAGTCTTACCCCTTGTGTAGCTCTTCCCATCACCCTTACATCCTTAACCGCCAGACGAATGGTGATTCCGGATTTATTGATAATCATCAAATCATTTTCGTCCGTCACGGTTTTAATGGCACAAAGCAAACCGGTTTTTTCAGTAACATTGATGGTTCTGACTCCTTTACCACCGCGGTTGGTAATTCGGTAGTCTTCAACTTCGGAACGTTTTCCGTAGCCTTTTTCACTTACCACCATGATGTTTTCATTGATATCCTTAACACAAACCATGCCAATTACTTCATCATCGGCTCCATCCAGCGTCATTCCACGCACTCCGGTGGCCGTTCTTCCCATGGTTCTCACTTTCGATTCATGAAAACGAATGGCTTTTCCTTTGCGGTTTGCAATAAGAATTTCATTGTCTCCATTGGTCAATCGAACCTGAATCAGTGAATCATCTTCTCGCAAGGTAATTGCATTGACACCATTTTGTCGTGGACGAGAATAACGTTCAAGTGCCGTTTTCTTAATAACACCCTGTTTGGTACAGAAAATCAGGTTATGAGAGTTCACATATTCTTCCTCATTAAAGTTTGCGATTTTGATGAAAGCATTCACTTTATCATCGGGATCAATGTTCAATAAATTCTGAATTGCCCGACCTTTGGAACTTTTTGTTCCTTCAGGTATCTCATAAACTTTTTTCCAGAAACAACGACCTTTTGTTGTAAAGAACATCATCGTATTGTGCATGGATGCCGGATAAATGTATTCGAGAAAATCCTCATCCCTTGTGGTGCTTCCTTTTGAGCCCACACCTCCACGCGATTGTGTTCTGAATTCTGCCAGTGGTGTCCGTTTTATGTAGCCCATGTGCGAAATGGTGATGATCATCTCCTCATCGGCATAAAAATCTTCAGGATTGAATTCTTCTGAGGCATAAACAATATCAGTGCGTCGTTCGTCCCCATACTTTTCTTTTATCTGTATGGTTTCATCCTTGATGATATTCATTCTTAGTTCAACTTTTTCGAGAATCTCTTTCAGTCGTTCTATCTCTTTTACGATGGCCTCGTATTCCGCTCTTAATTTATCCTGCTCCAGTCCCGTGAGTTGTCTTAAACGCATCTCAACAATTGCGCGCGCCTGAATATCGGACAGGTTAAAACGTTCGATCAGATGATCTCTGGCCTCATCCGGTGTTTTTGAAGCACGGATTATCCTGATCACCTCATCGATGTTATCACTTGCAATGATTAAGCCTTCTAGAATGTGAGCTCGCTTTTCTGCCTGATCCAATTCGTACTGGGTACGACGGATCACCACTTCATGCCGATGCTCAACAAAATAACGAATCAGATCCCGAAGGTTAAGCATTTTTGGACGTCCTTTCACCAATGCGATGTTATTCACACTAAATGTGTTTTGCAATTGTGTGAATTTGAAAAGCTTGTTCAGTACAACATTTGCAATTTCATCTTTTTTGATGTCTATCACAATGCGCATTCCGTCACGATCAGATTCATCGTTGATATTTGATATGCCATCAAGTTTTTTATCGTTGATAAGATCTGCAATCTTGATGATCAACTCGGCCTTATTCACCATGTATGGAATTTCCGAAACAATAATGCGTTCCCGACCGTTTGGCAATGTTTCAATCTCCGTTTTTGCACGTACAACAACACGTCCCCTACCCGTTTCAAAAGCTTCTTTTACGCCTGCATAGCCATAAATTGTACCTCCGGTTGGAAAATCAGGAGCAATCACATGCTTCATCAGTCCTTCAACGTCAATGTCCGGATCATCTATGTATGCGATGATGGCATTTGCCACTTCCGTTAGGTTATGAGGTGGCATGTTTGTAGCCATCCCCACCGCAATACCGGAAGCACCGTTTATCAATAAGTTTGGTATTTTTGTTGGAAGCACCGTTGGTTCGGTCAAAGTATCATCAAAGTTATTGCTGAAATCAACCGTATTTTTATCCAGATCAGCCAGGGTTTCCTCTGCGATCTTAAGTAATCGGGCCTCTGTATAACGCATTGCAGCTGGGCTGTCACCATCGATGGATCCAAAGTTACCCTGACCATCAATCAAAGGGTAGCGCAACGACCACTCCTGTGCCATACGCACCATGGCATAATAAACCGATGAATCTCCGTGTGGATGGTATTTACCAAGCACCTCTCCCACGATCCTCGCGGACTTTTTATGGGCTTTGGTGGCCGTTATTCCCAGTTCACTCATTCCGAACAGTACCCGGCGGTGCACAGGCTTTAAACCATCCCTTACATCAGGCAATGCCCTTGACACAATTACCGACATTGAATAATCAATGTAGGCTGACTTCATTTCCTCCTCAATGTTAATCTGTATAATCCTTTCTCCGTCAGACATTTAAGCTTTATTATTTAAGATTATTTTATTTTTTTATATAACGTTAATTCTTAGTAGGTTCTGTATTTTTATAACAAGCGAAAATAGCACAAATATTCCAATTTTCCTGCGCATTGGATAAAAAGTTAATTAAGTTATTATTTTGCTGTGCAACAATATTTTACAGCTTGTTTTTAGCATCTGAAAAGGGATAAAAACATTTTAGTAACATTTTACGTTTAGAATGAGTAAAGGCGTGTAGAATGGTGACAAAATGTGAATTGAATCTCTCATGTTGATTTTGTTTCTTCGCTCTATCTTTACTACTTTTACCATTGTGATTAAATAAATAAAAATGATGGAATCAAAATTGTCCCAGAGAATAAAAGATGTTTTGAGCTACAGCAAAGAAGAAGCTCAACGGCTGGGGAATAATTATATTGGTCCT
>JBFHER010000151.1:0-9484 GCA_041584055.1 Bacteroidales bacterium | reverse complement strand
TGTAGAAAGACATTGGTTAAAACATTTAATTAATTATTTTATTTGTATTGATTGAACGCTTCCACGCATCCCACAATTGGATCAGTTCCTTTACTTTTTCATTTTTTTCCGGAGCCATATTATTCATTTCAAATTGGTCATCCGCTATATTATAAAGTTCAATCCGGTCACGACTCTTATTCGCTAAAAGTTTCCAGTCACCACTGCGTACTGCCAGGTATACCCAGCTGTTGGGATGCTCCGGTCTATTTATTGAAAAGTTCCACTCCCAGAACAATGGTTTTGTTCTTTTGAAGGGTAAATTATTGAATATGGGCATAAAACTTTCCCCATCAGGCAAATAATCCGAAGGCAGTTGTTGTTTTGCAAGTTCGCAAAATGTTGGTAATAGGTCAACTGTAGACAGTACGCTTCTGTGATCTACTTTTGCAGGGTTCACATGACCCGGCCAACGAACAATAAAGGGTACATTTACGCCTCCCTCAAACACATTTGTCTTGCGCCCTTTCAGACCGCCTGTTGAACCTGCTATTTTTGCAGGGGGATAATCTGCCGGGCCATTATCACTGCTAAAAATAACAATTGTATTCTCATCCAGCCCCATTGAGGTCATGGCATCCAACAACCTTCCAATGTGGTAATCAGCATCTGTTAAAACAGCATAATAGGTTTCTTTATCGGGATGAATTCCCTTGTAAGGTTTCCGCTGCTCATCAGAAGGCCATAATGGCGTATGTGGGTCTTTCAACCAAAGGTTGACAAACATGGGCTTGTCTTTGTTTCGTTTCAGGAAGTCAATTGTGGCATCCACCGCAATGCGACTGGAACTTTGCACCCACAAGGTGTCGCTATCCATGTATCTGGTGGATGGCCATGGTTGGTCTCCCTTCCATGTTGGACCGTTTCCATTCCAGACCCTGGTTTCGTTGTAACCGTATACCCCGGGTTCGGGTGCAGTTAAGTCGCCATTAGGCGCTCCACCTCCACCCAAATGCCATTTTCCAAAATGCGCTGTAGCGTAACCAGCTTTTTGCATCATTTGCGGCAAATAAACAGGCAAGGTTGCGTCAAGCCAATTGGGCATTCCTCTTTTTGCATTCACCTCATTTCCTGCAAAATGACCGTGCACATTATGCCGGGCCGGAAAATGGCCGGTAATCACTGAACTTCGACTGGGAGAACAAACACCACTTGTCACATGAAACTGAGTGTAACGGGTTCCCTGTGCGGCAAGCTTGTCGAGATTGGGAGTCAACACTTCTGTATTTCCATAGCACCCTAAATCTCCATAGCCCCAGTCATCTGCAAAAATAAAAAGGATATTTGGTTTCTCAGTTATTTTCCTTGTTGTTTCAATTTGCCTTGTACCACATCCACTTAATAACAGTACAAAGACAAAAAGAATTATTATTTGATAATTTTTATTCATCCCTGTTTTTAAATAAACAACGTTTACTTCTTCCAATTCAGTTTGGCTTCCTTTGTTTCAAGATTGACCCAAACCGAAAGGTATTCAAATTCGCGATTTAGTTCCCATCCATTTATGGTAACATCCCCCAGTGGTTCCCCAAGCGGTCTGTCCAATTCCGGATACCACTCAAGGCATCCATTATCAATCACATATCCCCAGTTGTAAATAAAGTAAGAATGCTTCTGTGCTCCGGCCAGAAAACAAGCCAATGGAAAGGTGATGTTTTTTTGTGCCATTTTTCGTTTTTCATCCAGTGGCAATTTCTTTGCTTCCTGATCAATAAACGTAAAGCCCGGCCATGCTTTGAGCACCACTATTTTCCCTTGTTTTCCGGCATCACTCATGGCCTGAATATCTGCCATCATGCATTCTTTAGAACCGCTGTTAAAATTGCCGAAATGCTCGATCATCACTGCATCTGTATGTTCCGGAAAATCATATCCGATTTTTTGATCCGGCGTTGAACGGATGCCGTTATAGACAATCAACTTATTGGCTCCCACTTTTTGGCGGGTTTCCCTGATAACATCTTTCAATCCTTGCTGTATGGCCTGATACTTGTCCTCACCCCAAAGCTGTTTATTACCAGATGCAGCTATCTGCGGAAAGGCATCCATGAAAACCCCATCCGAAGATCCTTCATCAAGGGCTTTTTTTGCAACATCACTCCACCAGTTCCGCACCTCTGGATTTGAAAGATCATACCGTTTAATGTTTCCATTCTTAAGATCCAAGTCCCCATCTTTTGTTTTTAGCCACCATTCAGGATGTTGACTATATTCCTCATGCGCTTCGAACATCGGGTAATCAAGGAAGGTGTTCCAATAAAAAATAACCTTCATGTTTGGATTCAGTCGCTTTAATTGCTGTGCTTCTTTTTCTATCCCCTCTTCAGTTGATTTAAACTCACTTCCTCCATGTCCTTTTTCAAGACAGATGAACGATGCATGAGAAACAACAAAGTTGGCTTCTTCAGGGGTCATCAAACCTGTTCTCTTTGCAAAATGAAAGGCAACCGGTACTTTATCCCAACTAAAGTCCGGATAATGACTTTTATCCTGTGCACTTAGCATAAGTCCATTGCAAAGTGCTATGCATACTGCGGTAATTATAAACTTTCTCATAAAAACGTGTTTTATCTTTATTGTTTCACGATCCACAGTCTCTGCCTTCAAACTATTTTAATCCCGCCTACTTATAAACAGGACTTATTATAATTGATTCAAGACTGGATGATTCCGGGTCACCTTCCACCAGAGAAACAGTAATTGTATGTCTGCCCGGTGTTTTAAATTGGAGGATGCCCATTGGGTAATTTTGATACTTTTCGGTTGCAGCTTGTTGGTTTTGCACCATCATACCTTCATCCGTGACAGTTTTCCAAACAAGCCGTCCTTCACCACTGTATTTTAAATCAAGGTAATAATAGCCGGGTTTAATCACATCCACACTCCATTCTACCTGCCCATCACGCTCCCAGTTGGATATTTGATTGGCATGCTTCCATTCTCCAAACTTCTCCATCCATCTTATTTCCGTCTGATCGGCATTTTTAACAGTGGCAAAAACTGAAAGCAAAGGGGATTCAATGTTTGGATAAATGCCTTGAGTTTTATTCGCTTTTAAAGATTTTGCCTCCTTGTTTAGTTTCACTTCGATCACTGAGACCAAAGGATCAGCAGGACTGGCAGGAACGTCAAATACAATCCATCCATTTTCCAGATGTGAGGTAAGCGTAACATTTTTCGTTCCACCTAAAATTTCAGCTGTTAGGATTTTGCCATCTATGCCGGGCAGATAAAGTTTCCCATCCTGCGGCCAATCGAAAACTGAAAGGAACAATGATTTTCCTTTGGTGGTAACATCTCCCCAGGGCAATGCATGGCCATAGGGGGAGCTACCTGCAGCGTAAATCACCTGCGGGTATTTTTTAATCCACTTTCCAGCATCCTTTAAAAAGGTAACACCTATTTCAGGAACAACACCCATCCCATCCGGACCTACATTGAAGAGGTAAGTACCGCCACGTCCAACAGTATTAATCAGGCGCTGCAGAATTTGCTTCGGCCCTTTAAAGTTATTATCGTACCATGCGTAGGACCAGGAATCGTTGTTTGTATCGCAAGTTTCCCAAAGTCCTTCGATGTTCGCCGGCGGAACTTCCATATCTCCCTTACTGGCATAATCACCCATTCCGTGTCCTATGCGGCTGCACAGCATGGCATTTGGTTGCAATTCACGCACCATGTTTGCAAGTTCAACAACCAGTTCTTTTTTCATATCACCGGGTGTATCGAACCAAACAAAATCAATGGGGCCATAATTTGTACAGATTTCTTTTACCTGGGGTTTGCATTTCCCGTAAAAATAATCTTCAAAAGTTGCCGGTTTTCCATCCGCATATTCCGATGGTCCTCTGTATCCGCCCGGGGTTGTCCAGTCCTGATAATGAGAATAGTAGAATCCGAATCCCAATCCAAGTTCATCACAGGCAGCAGCCAGCTCCTTCATAGGGTCACGTGCAAAAGGTGTTGCATCCACAATGTTAAAAGGATCAGCTTTTGAATTGAACATGGCAAATCCTTCGTGGTGTTTACTTGTAATGATGATGTATTTCATTCCTGCATCCTTCGCCAACTGAGCGATATCCCTTGCATTAAACTGTTTGGGATTGAACTCCTTCGCGATCCCTTTGTATTCATCCACAGGAATCCCGGCGACTCTCGAACTCATGATCCACTCACCGATGCCGTAGTATGTTTTATCTTTCCACTTTCCCCCAAGATTAGAAAAAAGTCCCCAGTGGATAAACATCCCAAAGTTGCTTTCGTCAAACAATTTGCCCCGACCAGCTTTCAATGCATCCACCGTGACACTTGTTTCACCCCACATTTTATCCATTGATTTATCTTCACTTTTCCCGTGCTGTGCCATTCCGTTCAACGAACAAGCAATTGCCAAAATAAACGTATATGCACTTTTGATTTTCAATTTTCTCATTATGTATCCCTTTCTGTTTGTTTTAAAATGAAATCTTTCATTTTAGCCATCCTGCCACATTCAAGCAAAAAAACTACGTGTAAATATACGCTGGTACACACCATAGAAACCTTCTCATTTCAACTATTTTCCTGCTTATTTCTTGGTCTAGCGCAAAATATTTCTCCCTTGTTGCTATTCGTTAATAGCATTGTATTTTTAATCAGAGGATGGTGATGATGGCTAACAAAAAAGAGGTGGAATTCGCTCCACCTCTTTTTTTATTATACATCTACGAAATACTCATTCTCTCCTTTTTAATTGAGAGATTACGGATTAATAATTACCAATTTATTTAATGTTGCACCATTTAAGTTTACAGACACGATGTACGCACCCGACTTAAATTGTTGAACATCCAATTTTCTTGAATCACCAGTCACAACTTCTTTATAAACACAAGAACCAGTAATTGATATCAATGAAAGTGTAAATTGTTTCACATCCTGATTTGCGAGCTTAATGGTCATTTCATTGTTTGCTGGCACAGGATAAACTTTCAGATTAGAACTATCAAAAGCCACTTGCTTAACAAGTCCTGTTCCCAGGTCTGGATTCTCTTCAGTTAAGAATGTCAACAAGTACTTCATAATTTTAGATCCATCTTCGGAAACAACCTTGATGTAATCATCGAATTGAATTGTTCCTTCCGTTCTTTCAAAACCAGCTTTATCACATAAGGTCATTGTCGCACCTTTCACTGCTTCTATGTTCGTAAACAAAACATCTCTTGTAACACCGAATGGGATGTTGGAAACGAGTTTTGTGATCTCATCCACATTGTACAAGCTTGAAATTATGTAAGCTTCACTTGAAGTGCTCGTTGGAACCAGCTTATACATTTTTTTATTCAGACCATCCTGAGCTACCACCTCAATTATCATGTTTCCACCCACTTTGGTATCAACCAGCATTGTATCTGCATCTAAGATTTTAAGTGGCACAAGATTACCATTGTTGTCAATAACATTCATTGATGCCAGATCTGGTGCTTTAATCTTCATTAACAGATCGCTTAATAACATTCCGTAAGTAACACCACTGATTGTTTCATCGTCTGAATTAATTGTCAAGCCAGTATTAGATCCCACTAAGGTTAAGGTAGCATCGCTATCAAGTGCCGTATTATTTAAGATATATCTTGTTTCATTTTCGCCATTTGAAGAAACAACTTTTAGCACATCTGAAGTCGCCACAGCATCTGTAGACGCTAAAGCAGCTTCCCCACGCATAACAGTTAATACCTGTCCTGTATCTGACTTAATGATATTATTCAGGAACTGCTCTACAGTGGTTGAACTCATATCACCCTGCACTGTTTCGTTGGCAGAAAAACCATCACTCATCAGGTAAACTGTTGAAGCCACTGTTGATAAATGAATCGTAATTGGATCCATGGGGTGATGACCCATTATTTGGAATGCTGTATTTTGCAAATAAGATTCAACAACCCATTCACTGCTATCAGGAGTATTACCAAAGCCATAACCTGGTGTTGTAGAACCCATTATAGAACTTGGCTTCCGTACAATCTGAGTTCTGGTTGTTGCTGCCACGTCGGTTCCGGCAATCGGCCAAATTCCGTCAATGGTTGCGTCTCCGAAGATATCCACCAATTCAAAGTCAGCTGGATCTCCAATTTGTTTTGTCCCATTTAAAATACTATCGTTCAGAATTTTAAATAACATCAGCGCTTCCGTATTCCGTTTTAAATAAGCCACGGTATTGTTCGGATTGACCGTTGGGGTGTTAGTAAACTGTTCATTTGTACCTGAATACCACCATTTGTTCACAGCCAGATCCACATCATACATCGATCTGTTTAAATTACATGCACCAACACTAAAAGTACCCAAAGGCTTCACAACAGGATCAACGTCCGGATCAATTGATAATTTTCCAGGTTCCAGGATCCATGCTGCTGTATCTTCGGTAAATTGATACCCGGGCACATAACAATATGTGTAACGTTGGTTATGGTTTGCAATGGTAGGAGTTGTGGTAATACATGCCTGTATTGCCTGCGCAGGATTCACCCCTGTAGCAGCTAAAGACCTCACAATCATATACCTGGACATATCCAGCTCCACGCTTCTTGGGTTCACCATCTGTAGTCCGTATTTATGAGAATACACAAGGGTTAGCATTTCAGTAAAGAAAGGTTCACCATAGTAATTCTGAATCTTTGCAGGGTCCTTTTCAACCTCGAAAGTTACAGCATATTTAGAGAAAAGTGTATCCATACTTCCTGCCTGAGAAATGACCGTGAAACTTGTCGTCCGTTGTTCAAAACCACCAGTGAGAGATGTTGCTCTATTTTGTATGATGGTTGCATTTAGATTTTGAGCTTTTGCCACCAGTGCAGGCACCTGCTTTGTGCCGTATGGAAGTGTAACAACGTAGTTATAAGCAGCTGGAGAAAAACCTGGTATTGTATCTCCAAGCCATCCGGGAATGTATTCTGGAATATCCGGCCAGGTAATTGAGCTAAGTGAACTATTTTCACTCTTCACGTAGTCTTCAACACCAATGTAATATTCTTTCACTGTTGATCCATCCTCCGCAGTCACTTTAAGTTTATCTCCGTTTTTCAGATCTATCCTATTTTGTCCATCCACATAAACGATTTCCCAATTGGCTTTGGGTGCCTTATCCAAATATTTCAACAAGGTATCAATGCGTTCAGCAAAGGGAACATTCAATATAGAATCAATTACAGGCACATCATCAGTGACTGTATATCTTGGACCGCTCCACAGATTATTGATATTTCTTGACAACAATGGAAATACTTTTGCCATTGACGCTTCAGGCTCAGCTGTTACAATTTTGAAGTTCATGTTTTTGCGCTCCTCACCCATGGCGTATATCTCAAGAACATCGCCATTACATGTGGTAACTTTGGCAGAGTCATCAGAATTTTCGTTCTGTACATAATACCACGACATGCCATCGCCAATGGTCATCCTGTCAATAATATCATCACCTCTTCGGCCATTCCCCCATGGTATCGTAATAATTGTATCCGCCAGATTAATATCCATTAAATCGGATTGCATTGAGATATCATAATTGCCATGGTTACCAAAGGTAGTGAACGCACTTTGTGTTCCAAAAACCGGCATTGGGATCCATTCAGAAGTCTCAAGTGACGTTCCTTTTCCAAGTTCCCAGTTAACGTTTCCTTTTGTAACATTGTACTTACGCACGAATATATGTGTAGTCGACGCTGCAGGAATACCTGCCAGATCACTGTAAGCACTTGAAAACTTATCGTAATCTGTTGGGTCGAAGCCAAGATTTACCCCATCTACAATTGCAGAATCCGCGTACATAGAGTCTTGGGTGCCTCCCATAAAATGATATTGCAACACAAAACCATTACCTGGGTCACCCTGAAATAAGCCGCCAAGCATACTGCCTGCATCGATGGAATCTCTCCCCCATATTTCCCATTCAGGTTTGTACAGATAAGTATTTATAATACCTGCATCCGCAATATGTCCAAAATAATCGGCAATTGGAACATATTTAACCACATGGTTTGGATAGCCATTGAAAACATTGTCACGCACATTCATAAATGTCCATGATTTTCCTGGGGCCAGTTTAACATCGGGAAGGTGAACAAAACCTGCTTCCGTTGAACGTAGTTGTGTGCCGTCCCAGGTTAAATTGGTATTGCCACTTTTAACAACTTTACCCGAGAAATCACTCAGGTTTAGTGTATCTGCACCCATGTTTGTTAATTCAACATAGGCCCGTGAAATGTGCACATTTGTAAACTCGGTAATCACAAGACTTCTAATAGTGTCTTGCGCACGGGATGTAAATCCTGCCAACGCCAGAACCAAGATTAAAAAACTGTAAAGGAAAGTTTTCTTCATAATATTAAAATTTAAATTATCGGAATCATTATTACATTCAAAGTAAACGAATAATCAAACTAAACTAGTGTTAAAATCAACCTTTTGTGTGCTCTATTCTTGTATGTTCATCCACACATTAAGAATATATACCTCTCATATTATGTACATTAACAAAAAAATGGAACACCCCAGGCTCAACAAATAAAATTATGGTAATTGAATGTACCAGTTGTTTTCATCCATTAAATATTGGCGAATCTTTTCTGCATTTTCCCCACTAAATTTGGATGCCACTTTATCCGCCAGATAAGCAGGGTCGTTTCTACGTTTTGCAATACGTATCAGATCATAGAATCGCTCCCCTTCGAAAGCAAGTTCACGTGCCCTTTCATTCATAATTTGATCTTCCAAATAACGTGTCTTCGCCTGGGCATTGCTTGTAAAATCCAGGTAGCCTGTTATTGCGTTGGTAATGGGGTCATGCAGATAAACAACGGAATTGGAATTGAGCTGGTCGTAAGTTCCCGTCAGTCCCACGCGACCACGTATACCAAGACTGGCGCCACCAGTAGATAGCCCGCCGTTTATTGCTTTTAATCCCTGTGAGAGGAAGGTGCTCGGTTTTGCACCTGCCTGATGTGATGTAACCCAACGCATATAGATTTCGGCATAATATAAATACACCGAGCCAGCTCGGTATATGCAAAAATCAGCATCATGGTCAAAAGCAATCTTATCCAAAGAATATTTGTACACAACGGTGTCTACACCCCGCATCATTTCATCTGCCTGTACCGGATATCCCAGACGTCTTAAATCCAATACCTTTGCCACGTCTGCACTGCTCATGGTTACCCCGTCCTTTTTATAGATATAAGAAACGCCATAACCACGGTAAAAGTCACCGGGTGTACCGGCTCTAACAAGGGTTGTTAACTTTGGATTGGTTGTATTGATATTTAAAACTTTCCCCCGCCATAATTCTTCCCACATTTTTATTGCCTTTTTTGTGGGTTTCAGTTGATAAATGTTTGGGACCTCAGACGAAAACAGGTATTGCAAATCATTCTGTTGTTGTTTTGCCTTATCAAACCATAAGGTGTAG
>JBFHER010000150.1:0-9515 GCA_041584055.1 Bacteroidales bacterium | reverse complement strand
TCTGAATTAAACAAAAAAGCCCTTTCACCTGAGAGGGCTTTTTGTTATGCGCACTTTTCAATCTGTTTATAAGTAGCATCAGGTCACAAGACAAAAAGTTCAGTCGTTGCCTACAACGATCTTAAATTTGCTTCCTGAGAAAAATACAGTGCAGGTTTTGTGTCAAATTTGATTTTAAATAACTGTTTCATGAATTAATTTAAAATCTACACTGATCATAGGCAACAGCGCTTTCCCACAACATATCAAAGTTCCGTGTTAAGACAGAAAAATGACAAATCAATAAATCTTTTTGGACTGATTTGTTTTTCCTTTCATATTAAGATTCAGATGATCAGGGCCGAGTTCAATATTTCAGTTACTCAAATTTTAATACCTTTGCACCCTTAATTTTCATAAAAATGGAATACAATTTTGACGAGATTATAGATAGATCCAATTCTGGCGCAATGAAGCATGCATACGCCAGGATGCTATTTGGAAGAGCTGATGTGATGCCCCTGTGGGTTGCGGATATGGATTTTCGCACAGGGTCCTTCATCATAGATGGCATAAAAACGCGTTTGGATCATGGCATTCTTGGTTACACCTTGCCAAAAGATGAATACTTTGAGAGCATCATGTCCTGGGTTAAAATGCAACATGCGTGGGATTTGGAAAAGCACTGGATAAAACATGTGCCCGGTGTATTGCCTGCAATTTCAATGGCTGTATTGAGATTTACAAAACCAGGAGATAAGATTCTTGTTCAGCCACCAATTTACCCGCCATTTATGTCAATCGCAAACTCAAATGGCCGGACAGTTATATACAATCAACTGGAACAAAAGAATGGTCAGTTTGAAATAAATTTTGAAGATCTGGAGGAAAAGGCGAAGCTTGCAAGCATGTTTTTTTTATGTTCGCCTCATAATCCTGGAGGAAGGATATGGTCGAAAGATGAGTTAATTAGAGTTGCGGATATCTGTTATCGAAATGATGTTATTGTTATCTCAGATGAGATTCATGCCGATATGGCCTTGTTTGGGAATAAACATATTCCCTTCGCAACTGTTTCTAAAGAAGCTGAAAAAGTGAGCCTGACACTAATGGCTCCCAGCAAGACGTTTAACATGGCCGGGCTTAGTTCAGCTTTTTGTATTGCTTCGGATAGTGATTTGAGGCAAAAATATTTTAGTTTTATTGATGATACGCATACAGGGCATGGATCAATGTTAGGCTACGATGCAACCATTGCAGCTTTTCGGGATGGCGAAGAATGGCGTAAACAGATGATCCGTTATGTGGAAGGAAACATTGAATATGTGATCGGGTTCTTAAAAGAAAAGGTCCCGTCTATTCTCCCGATTAAACCACAGGCATCATTCTTGTTGTGGTTAGATTGCGCTGGTTTAGGCATGAATGACGAGGAATTAAAAGGATTTATGGTCAATGAGGTAGGTGTGGGAATGAATCAGGGACCGACATTTGGCCCAGGAGGAAACGGTCATCAACGATTAAATGTGGGTACGCCAAGGCAAAACCTTGTTAAAGTAATTGAAAAGCTTGCTGAAAAGGTGAATGGATTATAAACAGAGAGTTATTAATATTATATTTGCAAAAAAAAGTAATTATGGAGATTAACAGAAATATGCATGTCTCGCTCACCTATGAACTGAGGACTGGTGGGTTTGAAGGAGAGTTGAAAGAAAAAGCGGTTGAAGAGACTCCTCTGGCATTTGTTTACGGTGCCGGTTTAATGATGCCTAAATTTGAAGAGCACATCCTGGGCTTAAAAAAAGGGGACAACTACAAGTTTGAAATCAAAAGCGATGATGCTTATGGCCCTGCTTTTGAAGATCGTATTGTGGACCTTCCCAAGAATATCTTCGAAGTTGACGGTAAAATTGATGAGTCATTACTCGTTTTAGGAAATACCGTGCCAATGATGGATGCTCAGGGCAATCGCATGAATGGGATGGTAAAAGAGTTGAAAGAGGAAACTGTAACGATGGATTTTAACCATCCACTTGCAGGGGCAGACCTTTGTTTTCAAGGGAGTGTTTTGGATGTGCGTGAAGCATCGGAGCAGGAGTTGCTTGAAGCATCAGGCGCCTTAAGTGGTGGTTGCGGTTGCGGCAGTGGCGGCGGATGTGGTGATGGTAGTTGCGGTGATGGCGGCTGTGGAAGCGGAGAGGAAGTTGAAGCCGGTTGTGGTAGCGGTTGCGGTTGTCACTAATAAGCTCTGAACATGGCAGGAAATACCTGGGGTCATATATTCAGATTAAGCTCTTTTGGAGAATCACATGGCGTTGCCGTTGGGGGCGTAATTGACGGTTGTCCGCCTGGAACACCCATTGATGTTGCCTTTATTCAAAATGAATTGGCACGACGCAAACCGGGACAATCTAAAATTACGACGCAAAGAAAAGAGGAAGACACGGTTGAGATTCTGTCTGGTGTTAAAGATGGTGTTGCCACAGGTACTCCAATTGGTTTTCAGATCCGGAACAAAGATCACCGCAGTGGTGATTATGATAACATGAAGGATGTTTTTCGTCCTTCTCATGCAGACTTCGCTTATGAGTCAAAGTATGGCCTCCGAGATCATCGTGGAGGAGGACGTTCGTCGGCCCGGGAAACCATTGCCAGAGTTGTGGCAGGAGCAATTGCCAAGCAATCTCTTAGCAGTCTCGGAATACAAATAAATGCCTATACGTCTTCTGTCGGGGAATTAAAACTGGATAAGTCGCACGAAGAACTTGATTTATCACAAATAGAATCCAATATTGTTCGATGTCCCGACGCTGAAATGGCGGAAAGGATGATAGCGCTTATTGATGGAATACGTGAAGATGGTGATACCATTGGAGGAACCATAACCTGTGTTGTGAAAGAGGTGCCTGTTGGATTGGGGGAGCCTGTTTTTGACAAATTACATGCAGAGTTGGGAAAGGCCATGTTGTCAATCAATGCTGTAAAAGGGTTTGAATATGGCAGTGGTTTTGATGGAACCCGCTTGCGGGGTAGCCAACATAACGATCCCTTCAAAATGGTAGATGGAAAAGTCCGCACCGAGAAAAACCATTCCGGAGGGATTCAGGGTGGCATTTCCAATGGTGAGGATATCTATTTTAAAGTGGCGTTTAAGCCGGTGGCAACTATTTTACAAAAGCAAGCAACAGTGGATAAAAATGGAAATGAAACGGTATTAAATGCAAAAGGGCGTCATGATCCTTGTGTTTTACCCCGTGCAGTGCCAATTGTCGAAGCAATGGCCGCCATGGTAATTCTGGATATGTTACTTTTAAATAAGGTTTATCAATAGAAAATTTTAATTTCAGAGGAAGCCCTGTTGTTTGTTCAGCAGGGCTTTTTCATGGAAAGAAGTGAATGGGCACATTATTTTAGGAAATGCAACCTTCTCTCTTTATATTTGTTTTCATAAATCACCATTTTAATTATATTTGTGCAATCGTTTGCATAAATGGAATGGCTCTATCATTGTTAGACTGAAATCCTTGATGAGATATGTCAATAAATTTGTTGGGATAATAGAGAGAATTGGGAAGTGAGCTTCATTTCTAGGTAGACCGGGATTTTCTTTTTAGTGTGTAAGTTAGTGGGGATGTGAAAAAAGATACTTTACAAAGGCTTAAAATATATTAATTAAGCAAAACTAAATTATAAATTATGACTAAGAAAAAATCAGGAATCGGTAAATACAGGTTCCGTATTTTGGGCTTATTGATGGCAGCCACCACCATCAACTACTTCGATAGAAGTTTGATGGCGATCATGTCTCCTGAACTAATTGAATGGTTTGGTTGGACGAAACATGATTACGCCAATATATTGATTTCGTTTCAGGTCGCTTACGCGATTGGATTTTTATCAATGGGTAGTATCATTGATAAATTAGGAACAAAAAAAGGTTATTTTCTTTCAATCGGATTGTGGAGTGCTTTTGGAATGTTACATGCTGCCATTGGTCGTGGTTTCAGTCTGATTGGATTTATGTTGGCTCGTTTTGGTTTAGGATTTGGGGAGTCAGGTAACTTTCCTGCTGCCATTAAGACAACAGCAGAATGGTTCCCAAAAAAGGACCGGGCTTTTGCGACCGGGATCTTTAATGCTGCAACAAGTCTTGGTGCCATTGCCGCACCTTTCGTTGTTGGCGCCATCGTTTATTGGTCAGGTGGAGAAAGAGGTCAGGGGGATCTTTTGCATTGGAGGATTCCATTTTTAATTACAGGATTATTGAGTACCATCTGGGTTATATTATGGTTGCGTACTTATAAGAAGCCTGAAGAACATCCGAAGCTTTCAAAAGAAGAGTTGGCTTATATTCAAAGTGATTCTGAGGTAGAAAACACAGAAAAAATACCATGGTCAAAGGTGATCGGTAAGCGTCAAACATGGGCATTTGGCCTTGCGAAAGTGACAGATGCTGTTTGGTGGTTTTATCTTTTCTGGGGTGCTATTTTCCTTGCTGAGAATTTTGACGTTAAGATTAAGGAAATGGGACTTCCTTTCCTTGTAATTTATTTGATTGCTGATGGTGGAAGTATCTTTGGTGGATGGTTGTCAGGTTCATTTATGAGAAAAGGATGGTCAATTAATAAAGCAAGGAAACTTACCTTATTGATTTGTGCGCTGGTTATTCTACCTGTGGCTTTCGTCGCATTTACAGAAAGCAAATGGATCGCAGTGTTTTTGATTGCACTTGGAGCTGCTGGTCATCAGGCATGGTCAGCAAATATATTCACCCTTGCTTCTGATGTATTTCCGAAGAAAGCAACTGCCTCTGTTGTTGGAATTGGAGGGATGGTAGGAGCTGTGGCCGGAATCATCAGTAACGTGATTCTAGGGGCTGTTCTGGATGGTGCAGATAATACAGGCTTTTTCTGGGCATTTCTTGTTGCAGGATCATCCTATATAATAATTCTAGGTTTGGTTCATTTGCTTATGCCTAAGATGACTCCTTTGGATGATAATCTGAAGATGATAAAAGTGAAGTAAAAATAAAAGATTAATATATTTAAGAAGACCGGCCAAGTGCCGGTCTTTTTTTTATATCATCGGTTTAAACCAGAATATAAAATTATAGGATTGCCCGGATACATTTTTATTTTTAAAACGGAATGTTTAAACTTGTTGGTAGTAAATTGACTTCTTTATTCTTGAGCCTTAAATACGAACGTACCTTTCATCTGTTTTAAAAGGATGAAATTCGGAATCAACTTGGATCATAAAATGAAGGTATCGTGGTTTCAGTGGCAGTGCCGGATTAAAAATAGGATTAAAAATAAATATTATGAAGACCTTTATCTCATTCTTACTTGTAATCACCATTAATGGATGTGCTGTTGCGCAACAACCCAACATACTTTGGCTCACCAGTGAAGATAACAGTGCAAGCTGGTTGAGTTGTTACGGCAATCCATATGCGGAAACACCTCATTTGGATCAACTTGCCAAAGATGGATTTCAATATATGCAAGCGCATGCCAATGCTCCTGTCTGCGCACCATCGCGAAGTACCTGGATCACGGGTGTAAATGCAGTGTCAATGGGTACTCATCCCATGCGCAGCGAATATCCGATTCCGCATGATAAAATAAAATACTACCCGGACTACTTAAGAGAAGTGGGATATTATACAGCCAACTATACAAAAAAAGATTACAACATTGGAGGGCGGGATGACATTTGCTGGAACAACGATTCTATTCTTGACTGGAATGAACTTAAAAACAAACAACCGTTTTTTCAGGTAATTAATTTTAATGCATCACACGAGAGTAAAGCCTTTGGAGATGTAAACAATACTGATCATGATCCTGCGAAGACCATCTTAGCTGCGTATCATCCTGATTTGCCAGAGATGCGTAAAAATTACGCGCATTATCACGATGCCATAAAACAGATGGATGCAGAGATTGGAGCGAAACTGAAAGCCTTGGATGAAATGGGGTTGGCCGAAAATACGATTGTTGTGTATGTTTCAGATCATGGAGGGGTTTTGCCCAGAAGTAAACGTTTTCTTTTTAAAAACAGTTTGCATTGTCCGCTGATCATTCGTATCCCTGAGAAATACAAGCACCTATATCCTGCTGAAAAACCTGGGGACAAGGTGGATCGATTGGTGAGTTTTATTGATATGCCAAAAACATGGTTAAGTATTGCAGGAATTACTGTGCCTGAATACATGCAGGGCAAGATATTTCTTGGTCCCGAGACAGAAGTTGAGCAGAAGTATCACTTTGCATTCAGGGGAAGGATGGATGAACGTTTCGATAATGCACGTGCCTTATGCAATAAACGTTATCTCTACATTCGTAATTATATGCCTTACCTGCCATGGATGCAGCACCTTGATTTCCTTTGGACAATGAAAGCGACCCAGGTTTGGGAGCAAGCATTTTTAGAAGG
Source organism: Bacteroidales bacterium (assembly GCA_041584055.1). Lineage (GTDB taxonomy): Bacteria > Bacteroidota > Bacteroidia > Bacteroidales > UBA5342 > JBFHER01. The sequence continues at coordinate 3,101 of JBFHER010000150.1, read as the reverse complement.
AAGTACAAACGAGGTACAATCTCGGTTTTTCAAACCTAAAGGCTGGACGGAAGAGCTCTACGACACAGAAAATGACCCTGATTGTGTAAATAACCTCCTCCATAATCCTGCTTATAAAAAGACCTTGTCAGAGTTCCGTAAGCAAATGCGTAAAAAGCAACTCGAAATTTATGATGCCGGCCTATTGCCCGAATCTGACATGGTGCGTTTGGCAGAACAGAATAATACCACCATCTACGAAATGGCCAAAAATAAAGAATTATATAATCTTCAAGCCATTTTGGACGCGGCAGATCTGGCACTTGAAAATGATGTAAAGAACTTGAAACGACTTCATAAGCTAATGGAAAGCGACCAATTGGGTGAACGCTATTGGGGGATGATCGGTGGTTTTTTGCTTAAAGATAAAGAAGCAGGGCTAAAAATGATTCATGATGAATCACACGAAATTCGAGCCATGGCTGCATGGACACTCATCCAGACCGGTGAAAAGGAAAAAGGTCTGGCGTGTCTTAAAGAACTCATTGCACAACGCTCTTATGCGCTTTTGACCGTTCTTAACATGGTGGAATGGATTGGCGAAGATGGAAAAGCACTTATGGGGGATGTAAACACATTAACCTTCAAAGAAACCTACAAGAATCAATATAAATACCCAATTCGCATGCAAAATCATTTGAATACCGTTTTTAATGTAAAATAATAGGCGGATTTTTTTCGAGACGATTCTTTTTTTTATCACGCAAAAGGCGCAGTTCTACTTGTTACTTGTTGTATGTCAGAGGCTTTGTTACAAGTTTGCAAATGAGTTGGCATGTGTTGGTATTTACGCGATTTAAATTTATTGTGGTATTTTTTTAGGAAAGCCAACTTGGTTATAAGTGTGCGAGTATATCAAATAAAAAGCATGGTAAAGTGCTTTATGAAACAGAAATCCTTAATAATTGACAACATATTTACTTTTATGCGACACTAAATTAACATTGTTAATTTTTTTTAGTATATTGTGTTTTTAAGCACTGTAACACAAAGTAATAAGTGTGATATGATGCTTAAATGTTAACGAAAATATTTATTTGCTCTGGTGCTGAGTGACAGCGCTGTAATAATTCTACCTGAGTGAAATTAGAAAGACGAACAGAAGGAACTCTTATCTGAAAACTAAAAGTGCACTCTTTATGAATAGGGATTCACATAAAACAAAAGAACAACTTGTAAGCGAATTGGCAGAATTGCGTCGAGAAAGTAAACAACGTGAAGAAATGTTGTTGGATGCAAATCATCAGTTGCAGGATACTAATCGTCAATTGCAAACAATAGAAGATCAGTTGCGCGCCGTTAATCAAAAGCTGGAAGTCAACGAACAAATGTTGAAAAAGCAAACAATTGATCTCGAAGAAAGGGTGAAGGAGCTTAATTGTCTGCACGTCATAATGGAATCCATCAATAAAAAAACAAGCATTGATGAAATACTACAGGATGTCGCAAACATAATGCAATTAAGCTGGCAGTATCCTGAGCTTGCAAGAGGAAAGGTTACTTTAGACGGAAAAGAATATGTTTCTCAGATTTTTGAAGAAACAGAATGGAAGCAATCCGCAGATATTGTTGTTGGTGGGGATGTGAGGGGTGCCGTAGAGGTTTATTATTTGGATGAAGTGAATGAATTAAATGAAGACTTTTTTCTAAAAGAAGAGCTTAAACTGATAAATAGTATTGCAAAGTTAATCAATGAAGCATTTGAACGGAAACTGGCAGAACAAGCTTTAAAAAAGAGCGAAGAAAAACTTCGCACAATTCTTGAGAATGGTACAAATGCAATTTATTCTCATACGGTTGATCATGAGGTTACCTATGTTAGTCCACAATTTGAAACATTGTTTGGTTATACACCTGAAGAAGCAAAAAAGAAATGGACAGAATTTACGTCTGATAATCCTATCAATGCTATTGGTTTGGAATATACTCAGAAAGCAATTGATACTGCCAAGGCCCAGCCACCATATGAACTTGAGCTGATACATAAAAATGGCAATAAGGTTTTTGTAGAAGTGCATGAGTCCCCCGTAGTAAAAAATGGAAAAACTGTTGCACTTGTTGGTGCGATAGCCAATATAACAGAGAGGAAACTAGCTGAAGAAGCTTTAAGGGAGAGTGAAGAGAAACTTCGAAATATTTTTGAAAACGGAACCAACGTTATTTATTCTCATACAACAGATCATGTTGTGACTTACGTGAGTCCGCAGATAGAAGATCTATTGGGATATACACCTGAAGAAGCAAAAAAGAAATGGATCGAATTTGTTTCAGATAATCCCATTAATAAAAAAGGATTCGAGTATACCCAAAAAGCCATTGAAACTGGTAAAACACAAGCTGCATATGAACTGGAGTTTATTCATAAAAATGGCAATAAGGTTTTTGTTGAGGCACATGAATCGCCTGTTGTCGAAAATGGAAAAACGGTTGCAATTGTTGGCGCTTTTAATGATTTAACGGAGCGCAAGCTGGCAGAACGGCTGATTCAGGAAAAGGTACAGGAAATAGAAATTCAAAATAAGAAACTCTACAAGAGTCAATTTCAGCTGGATGAAACCTCTAAGATGGCTAAGGTAGGAGGTTGGGAAATTGATTATTTTGGAAATACCCTTCATTGGACTTCCGAAACATTTCGTATTCATGAATTGTCCGAAAGAAAATTGCCAACAGTAGAAGAGGCAATTTTGTTTTACCATCCTGACGACAGGCAAATGGTTCGTGATTGTGTTGATGCAGCAATAAACAATGGAGCGGAATATGATTTTCAAGCCCGCATAATAACCGCAAAGAACAATTTGAAATGGATACGATCCATTGGACAACCCATTTTAGAAAATGGCGTAAGCGTTGGTATGCGCGGTATGATTCAGGACATTACTGAACAAAAACATACTGAGACTTTATTGAAAAATAATGAAGCAAGATACCGGTCTTTGTACGAATATGCACCACTTTCCTATCAATCCTTAGATGCTGATGGAAAATTTATTGACATTAACCCAACATGGTTGTCCACCCTTGGTTATAAACGTGAAGAGGTCATAGGAAAACGTTTTGCCGAT
>JBFHER010000149.1:0-9567 GCA_041584055.1 Bacteroidales bacterium | reverse complement strand
TCCATGTCACGAATGATGGATGGTGAAAAATCTTCACGATAATGAGACTGTTCACCTTTGTATCTTATTTCTCTTACTTCAAAACGATGTGCCATACTTTGCAGGTCGCAGTTTCCGGATTTAGCACAAATCAAACAGTCGGCAGGATGATCAGATAAAATCAGCTCCATGACCGTACGACGAGCGTTCAACACCCGCATGCTATTTGTTTTAATGACCATGCCTTCCTGAGCATCAGTGGCGCATGATGCAGCCAGGTTTCTTCTTCCCTGCACCTCCACAACGCAAACCCTGCAGCCGGCAGGTTTATTTTCGATCCCCATATCTCCCATTTTAAGATGACACAGGGTTGGAATATCAATGCCAATTGTTTTAGCAGCTTCCAGTATGGTTGTTCCAGCGGGAACCACCACTTTATGATTATCTATAATTAATGATACTATTTCTTTCATCGCGCCAATTAATTTAGAATTACAGCATTGAACTTACACTTCTCGAGACAGGCACCACATTTGATGCAAAGCTCCTGAGAAATCGTATGAATTTCTTTCTTGGTTCCACTGATGGCATTGACCGGACAAGCGCGGGCGCATGCAGTACAGCCAACACATTCTTCTTCGATAATGTGATACCTGCGTAAGGACTTACATGCATTCGCTGCACATCTCTGTTCTTCTACATGTTGCACATACTCATCCCAGAAATTTGCCATGGTAGATAACACCGGATTGGGTGATGTTTGACCTAGTCCACACAAGGAAGTATCCTTAATCACGTTGCACAGATTCTTTAATATCTCGAGATCTTTTGCCACTGCTTTCCCTTCCGTAATCTTCTGTAAAATCTCAAAAAGGCGTTTGTTTCCGATGCGGCAAGGCGTACATTTTCCACAGGATTCTTCAACGGTAAACTCAAGGAAGAATTTGGCCATTGAAACCATACAATCATCCTCATCCATCACAATCATTCCGCCCGACCCCATCATTGAGCCTGCTGCAATCAGCGTATCGAAATCGATGGGCGTATCCAAATGCTCTTCGGTAAGACAACCTCCTGAAGGCCCACCTGTTTGTACTGCTTTAAATTTCTTCCCGTTTTTTATACCACCACCGATGTCGAAAATCACTTCTCTCAAGGTGATTCCCATGGGTACTTCAATTAAACCCACATTGTTGATTTTACCCGCAAGGGCAAAAACCTTTGTACCCGGCGATTTTTCAGTTCCAATCTTCCTAAACCACGTCGCACCTTTGAGAATGATCACCGGTATATTGGCATAGGTTTCAACGTTATTTACATTTGTCGGTTTTCCTTTATAACCACTTTCTGCAGGAAAGGGCGGTTTAAGCGATGGTTCACCACGCTTTCCTTCCATTGAGTGGATCAGGGCAGTCTCTTCACCACACACGAAGGCACCTGCACCAAATCTAAGTTCTATGTCGAAATTAAAACCGGTCCCAAGCAAATCTTTTCCCAGCAGACCAAACTCTCGTGCCTGCTCCAGGGCTATTTTTAAGCGTTTTATGGCAAGTGGATATTCAGCCCGGATATACACAAGACCATGATTTGCGCCGATGCAATACCCACAAATGGCCATGGCTTCGATCACCGCATGGGGATCTCCTTCAAGGATGGAACGATCCATAAATGCCCCGGGATCTCCTTCATCTGCATTACAAACAACATATTTCTGGTCGCTCACATTTTTGCGTGCAATCTCCCATTTCAGTCCGGTAGGGAAACCACCCCCTCCCCGTCCTCTTAGACCAGAATCCATTATTTCCTTTATGGCTTCTTCCGGTGTCATTTCTGACAACACCTTTGCAAGCGCTGCATAGGCATCGCGTCCAATGGCCTCTTCGATGTTTTCAGGATTCACAAAACCACAATTCCTCAGTGCAATTCTGATTTGCTTTTTATAAAATCCCATTTCTTCGGAATCGGTGATATGTTTTTTCTGCACCGGATCCAGATAGAGCAGGCGTTCCACTTTACGTCCTTTCACAACGTGTTCTGCCACCAGCTCTACAGCATCTTCAGGTGCAACCTGAACATAAAAGGTGTTATCAGGCATCATTTTCACAATAGGGCCTTTTTCGCAAAAACCAAAACACCCTGTAGCAACGACTTTTACCTCTTCATTCATTCCCTCAGCAAAGATGGCTTCCCGAAGATTATGCATGAGTTTTTCACTTTCGGAAGCCCGGCAGCCGGTTCCTCCACATACCAGTATATCTAACCTTTTCTGTGCCATATCAGTCTTTTTTCTGATCGATTGTATTATAGTTTGTCGGTATCAAACCATCCACAAGGTTTCCGGTTTTTATGTAAGTCTCTATTATTTCATCCGCTTTGGCAAGGTCTACATCTCCAAAAACAACCGCATCTCTATCCGGCAGCGTTACTTCTACCGTAGGCTCTGCATAGCAAAAACCCATGCACCCAGTCTGGGTTACCACCGCATTGATACTCCTTTTTTTTAATGCTTCCAGGAAGAAATTCATTGTCTCTCTGGCACCAGCAGCAATACCGCATGTTGACATGGCCACTTTAACCTGGACCATTGATTCAGGGTTTTCACCCTTTTCCCGCATGTCAATTTTGTCTTGCAGTTGAGATCTGAGCTTTTTCAGATCATCCAATGATTTTAGTTTGTTCATCGCTTAAGTTATTGTGTTATAAGTTCTCTCAAAATGTTTAAATATCTGCAATTTGCATTTTTTTTACCATGACATTTATTAGCAAAAAAGGATGCCTGTATTTTCCGCAATCCCCAGTCACCTGTCCATTGCCAAATCAACGGATTTGGGCAACATTTTCCTTTACCATTTCCTTTAAATAAGATACAATCTCGAGGTTATTGATCGGAACGCCATCCAACGCCTCATTTATCTCTTTTGTATCAAAAACATATTCTCCTTTTTCTGTTTTATACAGTATCCTGAAATTCTGTTCAGGATTTGCACTTACCAGATTAACCATCACATCGGGAATATCTCCCAGGGGTGGACAATCGATGTGATCTGTTTTAAAAACAGCTCTGAGCACAGTGCCTTTTCCTGGTTTACTTTGAAGATCAACCATTCCTCCAGTTTCTTCACAGTTCTGAATTAACAAGGGAATTCCTAATCCCACTTTTCGGGTGGTTCGGGTTGTCACAAAGGGATCTTTCGCTGCCTCAACCATCTTGTCATCCATTCCACAGCCATTGTCTTCGATTCTAAAAAAGAATTCTCCCTTTGCTTCTGTCAATTCTATCGCAATCAGTGAAGCCCCTGCCTTCATGCTATTTTCAGAAATATCATAAATATGTGATGCAATGTCTCTCATGCTTTCATACGCAAATTAACCACATGCCTTCCACGACGTTCCTGCAAAGCCATACGAAACTCCTCAAAATCAGGGGACTCCAACATAAAATCCGTCGTTCCTCTTCCAATCTGGCCTGGGTAGTGCGCATCCGAGTTACTCACCCAAACCACATCGTTGTTTCTTCCAAACCTCAGCTTTAAGTTGCGCATGTTGTTTGTACTCGTCACCTCAAGTGCATCACAACTCAGATCATCGGGAATCATCCCCAGTTGGCTCACAATCCCATTTGCTTTTCTACCAACATGTGCCGGGATAAAAATGCCACCCAGGGCATGCACCTTCTTCTCAACCTGATCTAAACCAACATTAAGCGCATTTATAAGGAGGCGTTTTTCTTCATAAACAATTTCGTTTTTCTCGTTCACAACAACCTGATCTCCAAACAATTCAGGTTTATTTTCAACAACTGGCAAGTGCTGGTCGATGTAGGTCTGAAACGCATTGAGTGCATCGTCATTTCCAAAATAAGCCAATGCATGCACTTCCTCTTTTGTATTTACCTCCACGCCGCCAAAAACGCTTATGTTCATCCCTTCTGCCATCCGTTTCACCGTTGCAACCTGTAAGGTTGAATTATGATCAGTGATGGCGATGATATCAATGCGTTGTTTTATCGCCTCTGCCAATATCACGTCCGGACTCATCTCCAAATCAGCGCATGGAGATAAAACAGTATGTATGTGCATGTCGGCTTTAAATATTCGCATGGTATTACATTCAAAGAATGAGGCATCCTGTGCCCAAACCTCATTGATGCCTTAATCCAACCGTTTATTCGTCACCAAGCAACAGAAAGAGTTTTCCTGCCACTGAGAAGACTTCTTCCCGGGTTCCAAAAACAGGTATTTCTTCATCAAAAGCATGACTTAACATGGCTTCGTCCGGCTTGATTCCTTTGGGAAGAATAATTGCAGCCATGTCTTTCAGAGAAGCGATTGCCACCACGTTTTTATGATTCTGGATGGTAATCCATATCTGACTTTCCTTTCCGCTTCCCATCACATCTGACAATAGATCAGAGACATAACCACCTTTTGCTTCTTTCTCCAGTTGGTCTTCGCCACAGAACACCTTCAGATCCAATGCTTTTACAACATCAGTTAGTTTCATTTTTTGCACCTTTTTTACTGCAATCTTTATCCAGTCGGGATTCTCCCCACACTTTCTCAATGATACGAAAAGCCCTATCGGGACTTAATTGCTTATGTTTTTCCATTTGCCGTTGCATAAAAATGCAATGCGACAAATTAGCTTTTTTGCTCACAATATCTTCTGCCAGGGCCTGGCAATTGGGGCAACCACAGGCGCCACAATCAATTCCAGGCAAAAAACACATAAGATCTCTTGCCCGGGTCATTTTTTTCATTGCTTTTTCCAGATCTTCATCCAGAACTATTGAACGTGGCATTAAAGGTTCAGGCAGGAAAATCTGATCCGCCAAAACATGTTTTAAGTCGTCAAATGTTTGCCGCTCAATGGCTTCATCCTCCATAATCAGGGCTCTGTTTTTCCGAGCCCGGTTATTGATGCGTTCCACCGCAATAAATCTGTTCTCACAGTTTAAAATGCCACCTGCACAAGACTCATCACATGCTCTTAGTTCCAGAAAATCAATGTCTTTTACTCCTTCTGTCTCAACAATATCCAGAAACTCCATCACATTTTTAACACCGTCAATTGACATGGCACGTCCCTTGATGTTTTTTGCTTCGCCATTGGTTAAAGGCCAACGTATTGAAGTATCATCCAGGATATCTTTCCTGATGCGTTTTGTATTGGTAGCGCCCTGATTTTTTAATTCAAGATAAACCATGTTATAAACACGATCCAGGTTGATCACACCATCAATTACAGATTTTTTCTCACCCACAGGGCTCTTCACTGCCGCAATTTTAGCGGCACAGGGTGTAACATAAAACATGCCGATTTTATCACGGGGAAGTCCCTCTTCTGCCAGTTTTTCTTTATAATACAGTGCTGCCACATCCGCCGGTGCGTGGAGCGGAGATATGTTGTCAACCAGCGATGGGTACTTAACCTGAATCAATCGAACAACTGCAGGACAAAAAGATGAAATCACGGGTTTCTCACGATCCGGATCTGCCACCATTTTGATCATCTCATCCTTCAATAAATCGATGCCTGCCTCGATCTCATAAATATGTGTAAACCCCATATCAAGAAGAATGCTACGTACCTGGGTAATGGAATATGACTCAGGAAACTGCCCGAAAAAAACAGAAGGAAACAAGGCAACTCTGTAATCGAACTGAAACATGTTCTGAGGATCATCATCCCTTACGGAATAGGCATCCACCGGACAAACCTTAAAACATTCTCCACAGTCAACACATCGGTTCGGATTCAAAACTGCCTTCCCATCAAGAATACGTATTGCTTCGGTAGGGCACACTTTCATGCAATGTGCACAACCAATGCATTTGTCGTAATCAATTTCTATGGCATGAAAAAAATCCTTTTGCATTCTGTTATTTTAACCGATTCAATCCCGTATTAATTTTGTTATAATGGTTAATTTCGTTCCCTTTCCCACTTCACTCTCCAATTCCATGCTATCCGTGTTATTCTGAATGTTTGGCAAGCCCATCCCTGCTCCAAAACCCATGGCACGCACTTCGTTGGAGGCAGTTGAAAATCCTTTCTTCATGGCCAGATCAATGTCAGGTATCCCAGGCCCTTCATCCTCCAAAATCATCCGGATGCGTTCTTTTGTTATGTCAATTTTAATGGTGCCCTTATGCGCATGGGCCACAATATTCACTTCAGCCTCATACAAAGCAATTACAGCCTTTCGCACTATTTTTGCATCCACCCCCAACTGCTTCAAAACCTTTTTAACCTGGCTTGAAGCTTTTCCGGCATTAACAAAATCCCCTCCTGCAACTGTATATTCAAAACGCATATTAATAAATTGGTTTCATCCCCTGTTCATGCAGTATTGACACTGCCCTGAACATTGATTTGGAACATGATAATAACACCATCCCATTTTCTCTTGCAAGTTCACACATCTCGCGTGTCACTTCTTTATTTCTCACGAAAACAATCTCACGAATTTCGGCCATCTCCGCCGTGCGTATGGTCTGCAAATTCGACATCCCCGTAATCAACAACATGTTACTGGTATCCAAAGTCAATACATCGCTCATCAGATCTGAAGCAAAGCCAAAATTAACCTCCCTGTCGATGAAATCTTCTCCGCAAATCACCCTTGCGTCCAAACTATCTATTACTTCTGTAAGCCTCATTTATGGCTGATTACGTGCTAAATTCCCCTAATTATTTTGTCACTTCCACAACATTACAAATATATGTGAAATTGTGTTTATTCTGTTGTTTATTACTGTTACAGAGGCAATTCAGAAATAATCTAAATAATGAAATTTTTCTCTAATAAGGTGCCGTAGTACTCAACGAAAAGGTTTAAGGGGTGTTACTTTAATGAACTTGAACAATTCAGTGAACCTGGCTAAAAAAAAGGCGACTGTTGATTTATTCCAATGTTCCTTTAAACAACTTCCCGTAATGTTTGTTTTTTAATTAAAATCGAAAATAAAAGAAGCATGAAAACAAAAAGAATAGTATTTTCAATAGGACTGGTTCTCACGTTATTGGTAAGTTATCAGCCAAACACATTTGCGCACTGTGAGGTCCCTTGTGGTATTTACGGAGATTCCATACGCATTGCCCTGATCTACGAACACATTGAAACCGTAGAAAAATCAATGAAGTCAATCGATGAATTATCAAAAGCCGGTGACAAGAATTACAATCAGCTCGTACGTTGGGTTGTTAACAAGGAAGAACACGCGGTAAAAATACAGGAAATTGTCAGTCAGTATTTTCTCCATCAGCGAATTAAAATAGTGGAACCTTCTGATGTTGAAGCGTATGCAAAATATACCAATCAGCTGGCCTTGCTTCACCAAATATCCGTGTATGCAATGAAAAGCAAGCAATCAACAGATCTAGAACTGATCTCTGCCCTTCGAAAAACAGTACATAAGTTTGAAAACAGTTATTTTCATACCCACACGCACACCCACTAATTGGTTGGCAAACGAGAGAGAAGGAACTTAATTGACCTTATTTACATTTTTCAAAAGTGATTGAAAGTGCTTTATTATTCGCTGTAAATTGTAAAAAAAAGACTGTCCAGCCCATAAAAGTTCATTTAAAGAATTAATTTTCCTGTTCAATGAAAATAATTGTGTAGCTTTGACCAAGATTCTGATTTGGGAATTTGAGTTCTATTCACTTTCTATTTTTGCAAAGAGTCATCATTGCACACTTTCTCAAATCTATTATTAACCAACGTATTAACTTATCATACTTTTTTTAGATGATAAATTAAAATCAAGTCAATTCGGAATTAGAAATTTATGGCCAGATCACAACAATCATTCAACAAGAAAGAAGTTCAACAAAAGAAAGACAAAAAGCGCAAAGAAAAAGAAAAGCGAAAACTGGAGCGAAAAGAAGGCGAAAAGAAAAGCAGCCTTGACGATATGATCGCCTGGGTAGATGAAAACGGACAAATCGTTGACACGCCACCTGACTTAACAAAAAAGTCTAAAATCAAAGCGGAAGACATTGAGGTCAGCGTTCGACGAAGCGAAGACAAAGAAGAAGAAGACTTTGTTCGAAAAGGAACCGTTTCATTTTTCAACGACGCAAAAGGGTTTGGTTTTATCCGCGATTCACAAACAAAGGACAGTATCTTTGTCCACATCAACAACACCATCGACGAAATCAAAGAAGGAAATGCAGTTCTTTTTGAGACAGAAAAAGGTCCCAAAGGGTTAATGGCAGTTCGCGTTAAGCTAGATAAATAACAATTCTATCTTATTTTTTGATTTTACGCTGGTATTTATTCCAATAAACTCATTCGTTATTGATTGAAGTACGTTTCCTTATTTTAATTAATAGGGCGTGATGCATCCTGATACCTTGAAGGTATTGTGGAAAAACAATCATAACACTATTGAATGGGATTAACACGCATCAACAAATACCTTAGTGAAGTTGGCTACTGCTCTCGCAGAGCGGCTGACAAGCTGATTGATGAGTCGCGAATCACCATCAATGGCTTGCTTCCTGAACAAGGAAGCAAAGTATCTTCAGAAGACGAAATTCGGGTGGATGGCATTTTAATATCAAGCCCCGCAGATGATTTCATTTACATTGCCTTCAACAAACCTGTGGGCATTGTTTGTACCACAGACATTGAGGGCGAAAAAAATAATATCATTGCTTTCATCAACCACCCGAAACGCATCTTTCCCATCGGCAGACTGGATAAACCCAGTGAAGGCTTGATTTTTCTAACCAACGATGGCGACATTGTAAACAAAATTCTGCGTGCAGGAAATAATCATGAAAAGGAATACATTGTTTCTGTCAATAAACCCATCACAAAACAATTCATCCGAAAAATGTCCAATGGCATTCCTATTTTGGATACAATCACAAAGAAATGTTACGTTGAAAAGCTTGATTCATACAATTTTAAGATAATACTTACCGAAGGGTTAAATCGTCAGATTCGTCGCATGTGTACACACCTAAATTTTGAAGTTACAAAATTAAAACGCGTACGCATTATGAACATTAAATTGGATGTTGAAATCGGTCAATGGCGTTACTTTACAAAAAACGAATTAAACAATATCAATCACCTCCTCTCCAAATCCATAAAGACGGTAGAATAAATCAGACCTTATCTATTATATATAATTTTCTATATATTTAATAAACCATTCCTGTTTTCATTTGTTTTAAAATTAAAAACACACAAATGAAAACAAAAGCAACTTTATCACTCATTGTTCTAAGTTTAGTTAGTTTTTCCCTTTTGGCTGGCGAAAAAAAAGCAGACTATTATAGCAGCAAAGTCATAAGTGGAAGCATGGACGAGGTTCAGCAAAAAACTGCTGATGCATTAAAGACTGTAGGATTTGGCATTGTATCAAGCATGGACATGGAGCAAAAGATCAATGAAAAAATGGGGAGTAACCTGAAACCCTATCGGGTATTGGGGGTATGCAATCCGAAGTACGCGCTTGCAGCCATTGAAAAAGAACCTAACATTGGTTTATTCTTACCATGTAAAATCATTTTAAAAGACAAAGGTGAAGGAAAGGTTGAGGTAGTCCTTGGAAATCCAGATTTCGT
>JBFHER010000148.1:0-9569 GCA_041584055.1 Bacteroidales bacterium | reverse complement strand
AGTTTTATTTACGTCATTTATAATTTGTTTGCCCTGAGGTGAAAATAAAAACTTCATTTCTTCAGCAAAATACGTTTCGATTTTTCCTCTAACCATTTTCAGAGAGAAATTTAACAATTTATTCTCTTCATTAAATGTTTCCGGCATAATGGCGACTGCAGCAGGAAACCAACGTGAAGGGAAAAGGTTATCTAAATCTCCTCCAGGCTTAAATCGGGCTAGTTCTGATTCTATCTTTTTCAATGCCAGCACCTTTCCTTCTTCGGAATCGATGCTTAATCCATTCGATTTAATCAACTCTTTCAGAGCCATTTTATTTGGCACAATCAGTGCAACAGTATAAGGATCCTGATTATTATGAAACATAGCCTGATCAATCCAGGTTGAGTTATCCACAATTGCCTCTTCAATACCTTCAGGACTGTACTTCTCTCCATCGCTGGCAATCAGGAGACTTTTAAACCGACCTAACACATAAAGAAATCCATCATCATCGAGATACCCCATGTCACCGGTGTGCAACCAACCGTCAACAATGGTAGTTGCAGTTGCTTCAGGGTTATTCCAATACCCCAGCATCACATTGTTACCTTTGCATATTATTTCTCCCTTTTCGCCTACAGGCACTTCATTTCCATCACCATCCACAATTTTAAGTTCAAGATCTGACACCAGAAAACCCGATGATCCGAGTTTATGTTTTGCCAGTGAGTTGGATGAAATAACAGGAGCTGCTTCACTTAAACCATAGCCCTGTAACATTGGCATCCCAAGGGCATAATAAAACCGTTGCAATTCAGTGTCAAGCAAGGCACCCCCTCCTATAAAAAATTTCAAATTACCACCCAGCCCTTCTCTGATTTTTGAATACAATATTTTATCAAACAAAGCAACCAGGGGTTTTAAAAGAAACCTCATTCCTTTCCCCTTGTCCCAACCATTCCCCTGGTATCTGTAGGATGTATTCAATGCAAAATTAAAAAGGCGTTCTGTTGTTTTTCCCTTCGCTTTTATACCTGATTCAATATTTTTACGAAAACTTTTTGCCAAAGCGGGTACACTCATCATGATATGAGGTTTAATCTCCTTTATATTCTTAGGGATGTTTTTGAGTGTTTCAATGGGGGTGGCTCCTACCTGTTGGGCTGCCACACCACCACCATAATACATAAACGAATACAGGCAACAGGTATGTGCAAAGGCATGATCCCAGGGCAAAATTGTATACGTTCTGTAATGTTCAGGAATAACCATTAGTGATGCTGCCTGTTCTACATTACAGGCATAGTTTAGATGTGATAAAATAATACCTTTAGGATCAGCAGTGGTCCCGGAAGTATAAGAAATATTAGCCATATCATTGGGACCTATGGCGTTTTTTATCTCAAGTAAAGCATTCCTGTTCTTTCCCAAAAATTCATCCCCTTTCTGTAATAAAACAGATTTTGGCATTTCATTTTTATTTGTGGCAATTTCGTCCAAAACAAACGTTGTTTTCAATTCAGGTAACAAGCTTACGATAGAACGAATCTTTTCAATCTGATGTTTTGAAACTATCATATATTTTGACCCTGAGTGCAGCAGCCTGAACTTCAAATCAATTTCTGCATCCAGCTTAACAGATAAAGGAACATTAATCGCCCCACAATACAAAATGGCTAATTCAGCAATCAACCAGTCGTTTCGGCCTTCAGACAATAAGGCTACGCGATCGCCCTGTTTTACTCCGTTTGCCAATAAACCGGCAGCAAAACGGTACACTTCTGTTTCTATTTCACGATATGTCAGCGACGTATACCCTTCACCATTGTTTTCAAACATGAATGGATTGTCACCGTACTTTTTAACACTTGTTTCAAATAATTCAATAATGGTCTGCATAATAAAACTATAAATTGGTATCCAGGTTAATCAATTCCCTTCATTACAAGCCACAGAAATTACGGATACATCGACGCAAGTTACAAAAATTAACCGTACGCCGATCACATCAATGCCATGCGGCTATTGTTTTTAAGTCAATAAAGATTAATTTTGAGACCAAATACAAAACTTAAAAACTGAAGAATGAAAGGCATTGTATTAGCCGGAGGTTCAGGAACCAGGCTCTACCCAATAACCAGATCAATATCAAAACAAATAGTTCCAATTTATGACAAGCCGATGATCTATTATCCATTATCGGTATTGATGTTGGCTGGAATACAGGAAATACTTATCATATCCACCCCACAAGACCTGGACTTATATAAAAATTTGTTAGGCGATGGTTCTGACTTGGGATTGCAACTATCTTATGCAGAACAACCTTCGCCCGATGGCCTTGCACAAGCATTTATTATCGGAGAAGATTTTATTGGCAAGGACAGTGTTTGTCTGATTTTAGGTGACAATATCTTTTATGGCTATGAATTATCGGGAAAAGTATCGAAAGCTGCGAAAACAACCGACAGGGCAGTTGTATTTGGATATTTTGTACAGGATCCGGAACGGTATGGTGTTGTTGAATTTGATGATAACAACAAAGCAATAAGCATCGAAGAAAAACCGCTAAAGGCAAAATCAAATTACGCTGTAACCGGTTTATATTTTTATGGTAATGATGTCGTTGAAAAAGCAAAAAGTTTGAAACCTTCAAAACGTGGTGAACTGGAGATAACTGATCTGAATCGATTGTACCTTGAGGAGGATCGCCTTGATGTGGAGTTAATGGGACGTGGAATGACATGGCTTGATACGGGAACCCATGATAGTCTGCTTCAGGCGTCAAATTTTATCTCAACAATTCAAAATCGTCAGGGACTCATGGTTTCCTGTTTGGAAGAAATTGCTTATCGGAAGAAATACATTACAAAAAATCAACTTCTGGAATTGGCAAAACCGCTTGCCAAAAATAAATACGGTCAATATTTAATGAGCATTGCTGACGAAAGTAAAATTGATCGGGAACATTAGAATTTGAACAATCAAAATGAAATTAACAAAAACAAAGATAAAGGATCTTTACATTTGCGAACCAAGGATTTTTGAAGATAATCGAGGATACTTTTTTGAATCGTACAGTCAACGTGTTTTTAAAGAAAGTGGCATCAATATTGATTTTGTTCAGGACAATGAATCTAAATCTAGCTATGGTGTAGTAAGAGGTTTGCATTATCAGCTTGCGCCATACGCTCAAAGTAAACTGGTCAGAGTACTTTCTGGTAAAGTGCTGGATGTTGCTGTGGATTTACGAAAAGGAAGTCCAACTTTTGGACAGTGGGAAAGCATCGAATTAACAAATGACAACAAACGAAGCTTTCTTGTGCCGCAAGGTTTTGCCCATGGTTTTTCAGTGTTAAGCAATGAAGCTGTTTTTTCTTACAAGTGCGACAATTTTTACAGTCCTGAAAATGAAAGGGGGATTCATCCCTTGGATTCAACATTAAATATCGATTGGAAATTACCTGCTGATAAAGTATTGCTTAGTGAAAAAGATAGAAACCAACCGCTGTTCAAAGATGCAGAGCATAACTTTATTTTTGATTAGTGGGAGGAAAAAGAACCTGAAATGAATAAAAACGTATAAAATGAAACGGAAGGTATTAATTACAGGAGCAAACGGGCAATTAGGAAGTGAAATTAAAGCGTGCTCCCCAAAATATTTAAACAATGCGTTCATTTATACTGATGTTGCAGATCTTGATATTACCAACCCTGCCTCTTTGGAAAACTTTATTAAGACAACAGGGAAACTTGATTACATTGTTAATTGTGCAGCATACACAGCTGTCGACAAAGCTGAAGATGAGCCTGAACTTGCTGAATTAATCAATGCCACGGCTTGTAAAAACCTTGCTGATATCTGCAAAAAACATGCAATCAGATTGATCCACATCTCAACAGATTATGTTTTCGACGGTAAAAATTATACCCCTTATGAGGAGACGGACTCCACATCCCCCAACTCCAGCTATGGCAGGACAAAAAGAAACGGGGAAATACATGTGGCAGAAATAGCGCCTGAATTTATAATATTGAGAACCTCGTGGCTCTACTCATCATTTGGAAATAATTTTGTAAAGACCATTCAAAAGTTAGCAAGAAATCGGGACGACCTGAATGTTCTGTATGATCAAATAGGAAGCCCTACCTATGCCAGGGACCTGGCGATATCAATACTTGAAATAATTGAAGGCTGCGATAATGGCAAAAAATTTATCTCCGGCATATATCACTTTTCAAATGAAGGCGTATGCAGCTGGTATGATTTTGCCAAAGAAATTATTGAACTATCCAAAATTTCATGCGATATCCACCCCATTCGCTCAGCTCAATTTCCACAAAAAGCCAATCGCCCTGCTTATTCAGTAATGGACAAGGCTAAAATCAAAAACACCTATCAGATTCAGATTCCTTTCTGGAAGGATTCTCTAAAGGATTGTATCCATTTGATTGAGCAATCCTAACAAAATGTCACTTTCCTTGCGATAAATCCAATATTTATTGGATTTTATTTACATTTTGTCAAAACACATCAAGCCAGCAATAACTATTTTTTGCGCCCAACAACACGTACACCCCACCCTAAACAAAAGAAATTCCATCTAAATTAAATACTTTATCAATTACACCCCTAATTAAATCACGACAATCTTAAAAAAAAGAAGTGTTTTTACCCCAAACACCCCACACAACTGTTTGATATCATATTTCTATTTATGCTATTTTTTTGACATCAAATTAGCATATTCACAAACCATTTGTTTATATTTGCACATCCCATTAATAAAAATAGATTATTCATTTAAATAAGTGACGTATGTGCGGAATAGTAGGAGCATTTGATTTAAAAGTTGATTCAAGCAAATTAAGACCACAGGTTCTTGAAATGTCGAAAAAGATAAGGCACAGAGGACCAGACTGGTCTGGAATCTATTGTGGTGAAAAATCTATACTCGCACATGAACGTCTCTCAATTGTGGATCCTCAATCCGGACGTCAACCTTTGTTTTCTCCGGATAAAAAGATTGTTCTTGCGGTAAACGGAGAGATTTACAATCATCAGGAAATAAGGAAACGATTTGAAGGGAAATACGAATTTCAGACAAATTCAGATTGTGAGGTAATCATTCCATTGTATCTTGAGAAAGGAAAGGATCTGATTGAAGACCTAAACGGAATTTTCGCTTTTGCTCTTTATGATGAAGAAAACGACGTATATCTGGCAGCCCGGGATCAGATCGGTGTAATTCCAATGTACAGAGGCTGGGATAAATACGGTACTTTTTATGTTGCATCTGAGCTTAAAGCACTGGAGGGATATTGCAATATAATAGAACAATTTTTACCTGGACATTTTATATATAGTGCTGATGGCACTGATTTTCAGAAGTGGTATGAACGTGAATGGGTTGAATATGACAATGTAAAAGACAACCCAACCAGCATTGAGGAACTGGGTGAAGCGCTTGATGCTGCGGTAAAACGTCAGCTTATGTCTGATGTACCATATGGCGTTTTGTTATCCGGTGGTCTGGATTCTTCGGTAACTTCTGTTTTGGCAAAAAGGCACTCTAAAAAACGTGTAGATACTGGTGATGTAGAAGAAGCGTGGTGGCCTCAACTACATTCATTTGCGGTTGGTCTTGTTGGTTCCCCCGATTTGGCTGCGGCACAAAAGGTTGCCGACCACATTGGAACGGTTCATCACGAGATTCATTTTACGATACAGGAAGGCATTGATGCCATCAAAGACGTGATTTATCATTTGGAAACTTATGATGTCACCACAATTCGTGCATCCACCCCAATGTATTTATTGGCTCGGGTTATTAAATCCATGGGAATAAAAATGGTTTTATCTGGTGAAGGTGCCGACGAAATATTTGGCGGATACCTTTATTTTCACAAAGCACCAAATGCAAAAGAATTTCACGAAGAAACAATCAGAAAATTGAACAAGCTTTACATGTTCGATTGTCTGCGTGCGAACAAATCATTGGCAGCATGGGGTGTTGAAGGACGTGTTCCTTTCCTGGATAAGGAGTTTTTGGATGTGGCAATGCGATTGAATCCAAAAGATAAAATGATTACCCCTGAGAGGATGGAAAAATGGGTGGTAAGAAAAGCTTTCGCTGATTTACTTCCTGAAAGTGTCGCCTGGCGACAAAAAGAGCAGTTCTCTGATGGAGTTGGTTACAGCTGGATTGACTCATTGAAAGAATTGGTTAATGAAAAGGTAAGTGACGAAGATCTTGCCAATGCCAAATATCGGTTCAGAATCAACCCGCCAATGAACAAAGAAGAATTTTATTACAGAACCATCTTTGCGGAACATTTTCCATCTGATGCAGCTGCATCCACGGTGCCTTCAATCAAGTCGGTTGCCTGCAGTACAGCTGAAGCACTGGCCTGGGATGAATCTTTCCAAAACAATGCAGATCCATCCGGCCGTGCCGTGAAAAGTGTTCATAACGATTCATATAAATAAGCAAACAGATAATTTATAATGAAGGTCGCAAGCAAAAGTTTGCGACCTTTTTTTATTTTACGAATCATTGTATGTTATATTTTTTAAATTTGTAACGCTCGCAAGCAAGAGAACTCAAATTTAATAAATGGAACATCTCATTCTTCTGGATAATGTTGACCCCATCAGTCTTTTCGGAATGAATAATTCAAACCTGGAATTATTCAAGGTACTCTTTCCCAAGCTTAAAATTGTAGGAAGAGGTAATCTATTAAAAGTCAATGGGGAACAACATCAAATCAAACTATTTCAAGAGAGCATCAACCTCTTAATAAAACATTGCAATCAATACAATCAGCTGAATGAGGATATAATCAGGGACATTGTTGCCGGCAAAGTAAAACGGGAAACGGCACCAACCAATACGATATTGTTCGGGATTAGTGGAAAACCGATACAGGCGCGCACACCAAATCAAATAAAACTTGTGCAGGCCTATGAAAAGAATGATCTTCTGTTCGCTGTTGGTCCCGCAGGTTCCGGAAAAACATATACTGCCATTGCCCTTGCTGTAAAAGCACTCAAAAACAAAGAAACCAGGCGAATTATTTTGTCTCGCCCTGCCGTGGAAGCAGGAGAAAGTCTTGGATTTCTACCGGGTGACTTAAAAGAAAAGATTGATCCATACCTGCAACCGCTTTACGATGCCTTAAAGGATATGATTCCGGCGGCACGCCTTGCTGAATTTATTGAAAAAGAGGTCATTCAGATTGCTCCCTTGGCCTATATGCGGGGAAGAACATTAAATGATGCCGTGGTCATCCTTGACGAAGCTCAAAATACAACCACCAATCAATTAAAGATGTTTCTTACAAGAATGGGGAAAAATGCAAAATTTATCGTCACGGGAGATGTTACTCAAATTGATTTGCCGTCGAAACAGGTGAGTGGTTTGGTTCAGGCAATGCGAATATTGAAAGGCATCGAAGGCATATCAAAAATAACATTTAACATCAAAGATATTGTTCGCCACAAACTGGTACAAAAAATTGTAGAAGCTTACGAAAAAGAATAAACCTTTAATTATGAGTAAAATAAGTTTAATCATCGAAAGAGAATACCTGACAAGGGTTAAAAAGAAGTCATTTTTAATCATGACATTCCTTGCTCCCTTGCTGTTTGCAGCAGTTGTTATTATTCCTGTTTGGCTTTCAAACACAATGAAGGATGAAACCGTTAAAACAGTTGCAATTGTTGATGATACGCATCAATATGAGAATGTTTTCAAGGATAAAAACAACTACGTATTTAAGACCGTTCAAAGTGATTTTGAAGCAACTCGTGCCAGTTTTAAGAAGGATAACCTATTTGCCATTTTACACATTACGGATGACCTCCTTGAATCAAAAAGTGAAATGTCGCTTTATTCAGAAAAGCAGGTAGGCATTGATCTTAAAAACATTTTGTCACGTCAAATGGAAAATCACCTGACTGAAATAAAGAAAAAAAGTTATGACATTGAAAACCTTGATGAGATACTGGCATCCCTGAAAACCGACGTGATAATCAATGCGGTTAAGTGGGGGAAAGATGGCAAAGCGCGTAAGTCATCGGTGGAAATTGTGATGGTAATAGGCATTATCTCTGCATTTGTATTATACATGTTTATCTTCATCTATGGCTCACAGGTAATGCGGGGAGTGATTGAAGAAAAAACAAGTCGCATTGTTGAAGTGATTGTTTCTTCTGTAAAACCTTTTCAGCTCATGATGGGCAAAGTAATAGGAATCGCACTTGTAGGCTTAACCCAGTTTTTACTGTGGGTATTTCTTTCTGGAGCAATCCTCTTTGTGGCTAAAACGGCATTTTTACCCGAATCAGCAAGTTCTTCCAACACTGAGATGCTCAACAGTATGTCCGGGATGGATGCATCTGCGTTGCCGGCTAACAAAATGGCATCGACCATGGAAACTGTTTTCCAAAATTTAGAATCCATCAATGTTACCGAAATTCTGATTTTCTTCCTGATTTACTTCCTGGGAGGTTATCTGCTTTACGCTTCTCTTTTCGCTGCCATAGGATCTGCTGTGGACAATGAAACAGATACCCAGCAATTCATGCTACCCGTTACCATCCCCATGATATTCGCCATTTATGTGGCCATGTCGGCCATTGAAAACCCGCACGGCCCACTGACTTATTGGTGTTCACTCATCCCTTTTACGTCGCCTGTTGTAATGATGGTACGACTGCCCTATGATGTTCCAATGTGGGAAAAGCTTCTTTCTGTTGGACTTCTGGTTTTAACCTTTATAGGGACCATCTGGATGGCTGCGAAAATCTACCGCACCGGTATTTTGATGTACGGAAAGAAGGTAAACTACAAAGAACTGTTCAAATGGCTGACTTACCGTAATTAAATCTTATTGAAGAGCCTGCTTGTACTAAATATAATCATTTCTACGCTTCCCTTGCTCCTTGCATTTGTTGCCATTCGGGATGCGATCAAAGAACATGAGAAAAAAGCCCTTACTGCTTTTATTGGAATTGCAATTGTCTGGACATGCATTGTTCTTTCACTGCTGATTTCCGGATTATATTACCCATGGCTCCACTGGCTTCTTCCGGGCATCTTTCTCATGGCCATGTTTCTTTTCCTGTACCCGGGTCCAGACATACGTGGATACAGCATCCCCAAAAAAAGAATTGATGAACGCGACATTGCCTTTTCGCGCTCAGAACTTAAAAAAGGAAGTAAACACTACAATGACTATTACACTGCAAATCCGCACCTGTTAAAGAAAGACGATTACTTCAGGTCATTGCCTGGCCTCACATCTTCGAAATCCATGTTTTTTGATCGGCAAATTTTTGAACTGGCGGATATTAATTTTGAACAAATCAAAAAACTGCATGCCAGCGTATTTATGCCTGCAGCGTTAAATAAATTGCCCCTTCCGGATGACCATTTAAACCATTTAAAAGCGGATGCACTCAAAATGGGTGCACATTCATTTGGCACAACAAAAATAAAGCCGTACCACATTTACAGTTACAAAGGACGAGGTGATCGTTACGGTGAAAAGTTGGTAGATGAACTTCCTTATGCAATTGCATT
>JBFHER010000147.1:0-9579 GCA_041584055.1 Bacteroidales bacterium | reverse complement strand
CGACGGCGGATTTTTTCTCGGTTGTGTTCTCATTTGACAGATCCATACTGTCATCCTTGACTGAATCATTTTTTGCCGCCTTAGCTTTAGCGGCGGCGGATTCTTTCTCGGTTGTTTTGTCATTTGACAGATCCATACTGTCATCCTTGACTGAATCATTTTTTGCCGCCTTAGCTTTAGCAGCGGCGGATTCTTTCTCGATTGTTTTCTCATTTGACAGATCTATACTGTCATCCTTGACTGAATCATTTTTTGCCGCCTTAGCTTTAGCGGCGGCGGATTCTTTCTCGGTTGTTTTGTCAGGTGCTATTGTTGCATCATTTGAAACGTTTTGCTCCCTGGCATTTTCAATCGACTTTTTATTATCAGTTTCTGTCTTCACACTGCTTGCAGGCTTCTGCTTTTTTTCTTCTACCGCAGCGTTTGTTACAACTTTTACGTTTTTTGCGTCAACAGCGGGGGTTGCTTCAACTTTTTTTGGTGGGAAATTCAACTCATGAATTGCATTGGTGGGACATACCACAACACATTTCCTACAGAGCTTGCATTTGTTGTAATCGATGTAGGCCAGATTGTTTTTCATTTCAATGGCATCGAATGGACACACATTGAAACATTTTCCGCAACCTATGCATGCTACTGAACAGGCTTTTCGGGCCACAGCACCTTTATCTTCATTCACACAGGAAACAAAGATACGTCTTGATTTTGGTCCGATTTTTCGTAGCTCAATGATGTCTTTTGGACACGCTTTAACACAGGCACCACAGGCAACACATTTATCTTCAATGATAACAGGGAGGCCTGTCTTTTCATCCATGTACATGGCGTCAAAATCACATGCTTCCACACATTCACCCAATCCAAGACATCCATAGGAGCAACCCGTTTCACCTCCGTAAAGGGATGAGGCAATCGTACAAGTGGCTGCTCCATCATACTGATTCAAATGGGGACGATTGTCACAGGTGCCGTTACATCGGACCACTGCAACCATCGGATCACTTACTGCTGCAACTTTGCCCAGGATTGATGCTGCCTGTTGCATTACATCTGCACCGCCAACCGGGCAATTGTAATCTGCAAGATCATCTGCTTTAACCAAAGCTTCGGCAAATCCACGACAACCGGGAAAGCCACATCCGCCACAGTTGGCGGCAGGTAAAATTTCTTCTACCTGATCAATTCGGGGATCTTCTTCTACATGAAACTTCTTTGCCGCAGCAAATAAAATAACCGCGGCTACAGCTCCAATTGAACCCAAACTGATGACTGCTAAAAGTGTTAAACTCATATCAACTATTTCGTTTCGTGTTATTCTTTAATTTTAAATTGAAAAGATCTCGATAATCGGTCTTTGAGCAACCATAGGATGCCATAATAAGGAAATAAAATGAGCAGGCTGTAGAGTCCTGATTTCACTTCATTGTTGTGTGTAAGTTGCAATGCAATTATTAAAGTTAGTAAAACCAAAAGAAAAGGAACAAAGTAAGCCAGAAATACCGCCATTAATCCGCCTTTTTGTTCACCAAAAACAGTTACAAGTTGTCCAATTGTAAGGTTCGTTTTAATGCCGGAAATTTTTATTTCACGATTTTTTGAATCTTTCGTCATACACGTGCCGTGCGCCTCACAACTGGCACACGCCGATTGTACTTGAATTTCAACAGTTACACTGTCGTTTTCAATCTTCGTGACTATTCCCTGATGTTCAATTGCTTTTTTTTGCATTTTGCAATCTCCACTTTGCAATTTCCGGTGACAAATGTAATACTTATTTAATAACGATTCAGAGTTGAAGATTATTTAGAATTATTATAAAAAATAAATTAAATGAAAGTGATTGATTTTCTTGATAATGAGCAAAATATGTTATTGAACATCTATTAGAAAAGAATGAGATTTAACCTTCTGTTTTGTAAAGGTTTTCATGAATTGTTAATATAAATCAGTATTTCAATGTCAAATTTTGGAGCTGACTCAAAAGCTTGATCCGTAACATCTGCAAAAAAAAGAGGAACCAATCATTTATCAGATCAGTTCCTCTACAACAATGTTTTAAAAGGTCTTCATCAAGCCCATAAATCAGCGGGGTATTTCCCTGCTTCGATTAAAGCATTTAATTTATTAACAGCAGCCACTTTATCTTCCTTGTAGGTAACGCCAAACCACTGGGCTGTAGTACCGAATACTTTAACTGTAGAAACGCCTTCATTGATCATTCGGTTTAATACAGTAGGCATGTAGAATTCAGCCTTGAGCTGCTTGTAATTTTCATTGATGAAATCGTTGAAATAGGATTCGTAATAGTTGAAAACGGCTGGCGAAAATGCCATGAAATTCATAGAAACCAATTGATTTTCATCCAGTTGAGTAAGTACCTCGTCTTCTTCAAAAACGATGCCCTGCTTTGTTTTATATATTTTAGTTCTTTCAACAATATCGATTAACTCGTTGTTGCTGTTAGTATTACAAACGCCACGTGACACAGAACCAAATTCAGAAAGTGTGTTTTTAACCTGATAGCCAAGGAGGTAGCATTGGGGCTGTTCCAGGTCAGTTTCCTTCAGTACTTCTGCAATGGCCTGGAAAGATTCTGCACCATAAAAATCGTCTGCATTGATCACCGCGAAAGGCTCTTTCACAGCATTTTTTGCAACCAAAACGGCATGTCCCGTACCCCAGGGTTTTTCACGACCTTCAGGAACAGAAATGCCATCCGGCAGATTGTCAAGTTCCTGAAAAACGTATACCACCTCAATCAGGTGCGAAAATTTATTCCCAAAATGTGCCTTAAATTCCTTTTCGATACTTTTTCTAATTACAAAGACGATTTTTCCAAATCCAGCACGGATTGCATCAAACACGGAGTATTCAATGATTGTTTCCTTGTTAGGACCAAAGCCATCGATCTGTTTTAGTCCTCCATATCGACTTCCCATTCCTGCTGCCAGTATAACTAATGTTGGTTTCATAGTTTATCTTTTTAATGTTTTTGCAAATTCGGTTGAAATGTAATTGTCATAACTCTCACATACGTTTTGCGAAAAGGACATTGCTGTTTTAATCACTTTTTCCCACGCCTCGGCAGAGAGATTTTCAAAATCGTCCTTCAAAATATTATACTTTATCAAGGCGTATGCAACACCTGCATTAAAATTATCGCCGGCCCCAATCGTTGACAACGGTTTGATGACTGGTGCATCATAATGTGCTTTCATCCCATGACAGGCTAAATCTACACCATCTTTATTTCTTGTATAAATAAACAATGGTGTATGCGCTTCAAGTAACTTGTAAGTTGCTTCGAAACTGTCGGTTTTTAAAATGTTTTTGAAGTCTTCATTGGATCCCCTGACAATGTCAGCATCTTTAATGTTTTCTGTTAAAGCCGGTTTTATTTCTTCCAGTTGGTGCAAATGACTGCTTCTGAAATTGGGATCATAATAAATGATTGCCCCATGCGTTTTCCCTTTTTTAATAAGTGCTTTAACAACAGGTCTGAGTATTGGATTTAATGCAAAATAAGATCCAAAAATAATGATGTCATCTTTATTTATTTCGGGCAGATGAGCTTCTATTCGCTGTTTGGGCGGGTCTTTATAAAAAGTATACGATGCATCCTGATTTTCATCCAGAAATGCCAGGGAAATTGCGGATTTTCCATTTTCGTATTGATATACATAACTTGAATCTACCCCATTGGATTTTAGAAAATCAATAATGATGTTCCCGACTTTATCGTTCCCTGTTTCTGTAATAAATAAAGCCGGAATATCCATCCGGCCAAGAGAAATGATTGCATTGAAGGTTGATCCTCCCGGCTTAGCTGCAATCGGGTTTTCGTTCTTGAATATAATGTCAAGAACGGTTTCGCCAATGCCAATTACTTTTCTCATATTACTTTTTTTCTGTCTGTGCGTCTATCCTCGATTTATCGCCCAGATAGCCACCATGATGTCGTTTTGAATATTCCAATGCACTAAATCCTATCTTTTCTTCCATCAAAACAACCAAAATATCACCGATTACTGTCATTACCGTGGTTGAGGTTGTAGGCGAAAGCCCCAATGAACACACTTCCTGTGGCGCACCAGTAGTGATGGTTACATCAGATTCATTCGCAAGAAAGCTGGTTTCATCTCCAGTAATTACAATAAGGGGAATGTTGGGAACCAATCCTTTGGCCAGACTGACAAGCTCAATAATTTCTCTTGTTTTGCCAGAATTAGAAATCAATAATAAAGCATCATTTTTTTGTATCAGACCCAGATCTCCATGTTGTGCCTCACTGGGATGGAGAAACACAGATGGTGTGCCGGTAGAGCTGAATGTTGTTGCGATATTCAGGGCAATCTGACCTGCTTTTCCCATTCCACTTGTAACCAGTTTTCCACCTTTTGAATGTACATGGAGGAAAATTAGTTCGATTGCTTTCGCATATGCAGAAGTGACGGGAATGCCTGACACTGCCTCCGTCTCCTGTTTTAGGATTTGATGTATTCGTTGTTCCATTTGATTGTTGAGTTATAAACTCAGGCTTATCATGTAAAATAAAAAATGCTGAGCCAATGAGAAATGCTAGTTTTCACCGATGTGCTTGTATGCTCTTACCCAGTCAAATACCAGATTTCCACTATCTGTTTTTTTCTTTGTTTTGTCAACAAATGAATATGCAGAAAAATGAAGATCTTTAAATACCGTGGGTACATGGCATGAATAAACCTTTATTCCGTTTACTTTCCAAACCAGGATGTTTTCATCCCACTCAAGTCGTAGAATATGATATCCTTTGCTTGAATTGAAGCTTTTTATTAAGGCGTGCTTGGCAATAACTTTTCCTTTGTCTAAAAAGGAATATCCAACGTAGGATTTCCGTTTTCCAAGTGTTTTAAAAAGTGTGATGTGCTGATCGTTTTTAGATGAACTTAACATTACTGTATGCCCAATAGGATATTTGCCACTGGTCTTAAGTTTTACTGTAAAAATACCTCTGTTTTGATTAAAACTCTTTCCCGAAGAAATTACACCGGAGGAATAATCTACTGATTTCTTAACAAATCCTTTTTCAGGATCCCAGATACGAGCAGTATGTTCATCGTGCCTGGTCATGATGGTTAGTTTACTGCCAATCAGCGCAATGTTTTTAGAATCGATGTATCCCTGATTTTGATCTGCCTGAGAGTAATTTCCATTGGCAAAATTTTCTGCCCATAAAAATGATGTTTTCCACTTTTGATCATCTAACTTTTCAGTTGAAAAATCATCTTCAAATGTTATTTCATATTTCTTAAATTCATCAAATAAATCAGAATCATAATAGTTGACATAATTTTCTATTAAAGGATTCGACTTTAATTGAATGTAGCGTTGTTCAGTTTTAAACCAATCTGTTGTTTCCCACCGTTTTTTATTTTCACAAAACGCTTTAAATGATTTAAATTCTTCTGATTTTACACGTTTCTTTAAAACGTCATATTCTTTTGGTAGCGCACTGCTTTTAAGTTCTTTGTAAACCCGATAACGCCTGGATTTTTTAAATTTGTAAAATTTTTGTAAATCTGAAGCGTTCTTACGTTGCTTTTTATCATTGATTAAAGCGTATCTTTCTGTTTTTGAAAATGCATCATAATCTGAAAGCTCTTGTGAGCCATCAACAAGCAAATAAGTTTTTAGTTTTCGGTTTTTGCTTAGCTTGTTAAAAGAACGTAATTCTTCAAATTCTTTTGTTCTTTTAAAAACAAGGGCTGATATGCGTCTTTTTTCATTCTTAAATTCATCCGTATTGACAAGTTCCTCTAATTTCAAAAACTCCTTCAACTCCTCTGAACCACTGGTTTTCAAAACTTCCTGATACAGTTTGCGTAAGCGTTCATCTTCCCTTTCAACCTTTTCTGTTGCCGGATATTTACTGCCAAATAGACCCATGATTTTAAGGCTTAATTATTGATTTTGGTCAAAAATACTAAATTTCTTAACTCTATCACCATTTTTTCTTAACGAAATAAAGACATTGTTATTGCCTGATGATTTTTCCTGTCGGTGTGTACTTTATATGTTCTTTATAAATTATTTTTCGTGGTTTTTCATAACGTGTCAGGTATTTGTCAAATATTTCGGTCAGTTGGTGTTTGGATATTTGACTGTCTGATTGTAGTATAAGTACAATTTTCTGTCCTAAAACACGGTCCTCTTCCCAGTGAATATAAAAATCAGTGTCCAGGTGATGTTTTAATTTTGACTCTATATGTTCCGGAAAAAATTTGATACCACCACTGTTAATTACATTGTCTTTTCGCCCAATCCAGCGGAAGTGATTCTCGTCTATTAAATCAACGATGTCATTTGTAATCAGAGGGGAGTCACTTATATAAGGTGCACGAATCACAAGTTGTTGTGTCGAATTTGTTTCGAAGTTTATCCCGGGTAATGCCGTGTAATATTCTGAACGGGCTTCACCATTTAAGCAACGCAAGGCAACATGACTTGCCGTTTCTGTCATGCCATACGATTGATAAACTCGTGAATTAATTGTGGCTATTTTTGCTTCCAGGTGATTGGGTAAGGCCGATCCGCCAAGTAATATGATTTTGAAAAGATCAAAATTGAAGTGTTTATCAATGAGCTGGCTTAATTGCATCGGAACCATGGCTATAAAATCGATGGAGCCCTGTATGCCGTCAGGTTTATTCAGATCGAACACTGGCATTAGGTTTGCACCAGCAACCATGGCGCGTACAATCATCATTTTACCAGCAATGTATTTTGGTGACAGGCACAAAACGAATGTTGAATGACTGTTAAGATTAAAAAATGCACATGTTCTTTTTGCAGATTCGAGCATTGCGGATTTCGACAGTCGAATGTTTTTTGGGGGGCCGGTGGTGCCTGACGTTTTTACAGTAATATAATCATGTTCATTATACCACTCATCTAAAAAATCGGCAATTTCCTTCTCTTCTATGGGATGTGCCCATGTGTTGATCTGATCTGGCCGGATAATATGATTCTTAACTTTTAAGACCAGATCAAATTGTCTTTTTACCATTTTAATTAATCCCTTAAACTCTACACATGGTAAAAACGCCACATATTCCTTCCTGATCAATGGAGCTTCCTATGATATTTCCATCGCTGTTCAATGTTCCTTCCCAGGTGTCAGGAGAATATTCTGTGTTTTCATCTCCACCATTAATAAGGTCAATGGAAGTTCCTTTAATTATTATTTTTCCCTCCATCACGATCCCTTCTACCTTTTGAATCACGTATATGGGAGCATGCCCACGAAGTGTTTCAGTTAATTCAAAAATGCCCCAAAGCTTATTGTCTTCTTGAGTAAGTTTTGCATAACCCGAATTAACACCGGTTTCGAATTCTTCCTTGAATAACCATTGTCCAGTTAAGTTCATGATCTCTGTTTTTGTGCAATTCCAAAAGTAGTCTTTTGTTTTAATTGAATAATTAAGAATGAGTCAATAAATGATTAAATAATGCAAATATTCAGGATTATGTATTGAATCACTTAAGACTGACAAAGGTGCTCGATACTTCATGAAACGGCCTTGTTTACAGCTTTTATAAATTGAATTACTGGATAATTTTTTGTACTTTTGTGCGATTATTGAATTTAACATAAGCATGGAAACAAAAAAGGTTCTCTTTATTTTTCAAGAAATTACACCGTACTTACCTGAATCTGAACTTTCAACTATTGGAAGGCATTTACCTCAAGGAACGCAGGAATCTGGCAAGGAGATAAGAACATTTATGCCTAGATTTGGCAATATCAACGAAAGACGCAATCAATTGCATGAAGTTATCCGGCTTTCAGGAATGAATTTAATCATTGATGACACGGATCATCCTTTGATCATTAAAGTTGCTTCAATACAAGCCGCCAGAATGCAGGTTTATTTTATCGACAACGAGGACTTTTTTCATCGAAAAGCAACTGTGGCATCAGACGAAGGTGAAGAATTTGAGGACAACGATGAAAGGGCCATCTTTTTTGCCAGAGGAGTGCTGGAAACCGTTAAGAAATTAAGGTGGTCGCCGGACATAATACATTGTCATGGATGGATGACCTCGCTGGTTCCTTTATATGTTAAAAATGCTTATAATGATGACCCGTTTTTTCAGAATTCGAAAATAATTTACTCAGTTTACAACGATGGATTTAAAAACGATTTTCGTTCACTGTTTCATGAGAAAATTTTAATGGAAGGTGTTAACGCCGGACAATTGGATTTAGTGGCGAAACCAAGTTTTGTAAATTTAAGTAAATTAGCTGTAGAGTATTCTGATGCTGTCATTCAAGGCAGTGAAACAGTAGAACAGGAGGTGTTAGATTTTGCCGGAAAAAATGGAAAAGATGTTCTGGAATATCAGTCACCTGAAACTTATGTTAAAGCCTACAACGATTTTTATGATAAATTATTAAGCTAGTTAAAAAATCTTATCGCCAAAATTTATTAGTTTAATAACCGTTTTAAAGGAAAAAATGACGTTACGTAAATATCTTTCTTTTGCAATCCTTTTTCTGATTGCATTGAGTTGTAGTGATGATGGATTGGTTGGTGAATCTATAAAGCCTGATCAAGATCAATTGTTAGTGAATAAAATAGACAATGTTTTACTTGAGTATGCTTCATATCATCCGGATTCCTTGCAGACAGACGGGCAAAGTCAAATGTTGCTAGGTGCTTACTGGCATGAGAAATTTGGAACGGCATCAGCCGATATTGCGCTTCAGTTCAGGTTTGATTCCATACTTATCGATAAAGAAAAGATCGATGCAAATCAGGTGATTGTTGATTCCGTTTTCGTTGTTCTAATATTCAGAGATTATTATGGGGATTCGCTTGCCGTGAATCAGGTAAACGTTTACGAATTAAAAGAAACAGTAGATAATTATACAGATTACTATTCAAATGAGGATCCGACGAAGTATTATGACGAACAGGATTTGTTAGGAAGCGCATTCTTTACTGCAAAGGAACCAAATGTGCCGGATTCGGTTAGCTCCCTTTCGGATTATTTTTACAGGGTTAAGGTTCCACTAAAAAATGAACTCGCTGAAAAATTCCTTGATAATTATGATAATATTGCTGCCGGTACTGATCTTGTAGATCGGATTGAGATATTTCAAAACTATTTGAAAGGGTTGTATGTTAAACCGGTTTTGGGAAACAGAACAATACTGTCAATTCCCACAGAATTAGCTTCTACAACTGAAGAAGGTGTTTCGGTTGTTGATTTTACAAACCTTCAATTTTATTACCATTATAAAGATGATGAAGGTTTTGAAGAAGATACAACCCGAATCCAGTATTTCTTATTCAATGGTGAATGCGGGCGATTTAATCGTCTTTCACACGATTTTCAAGGTACTGTTTTTGAGAACGCGGATGAAGTAAAAGGCGATAATCTATACGTTCGTGGTATGGGGGGTGTTAATGTTCGATTGACATTGCCGGATCTAAGCCAACATCCCGATATGGCAGCTTTGCCAGGTGATGACAGTGCCAGGATTGCAATCAACAGTGCGACTTTAACCTTGACCATAAATGAGGACGAGAT
>JBFHER010000146.1:0-9640 GCA_041584055.1 Bacteroidales bacterium | reverse complement strand
CTAACCGTTGACGCCAAATACAATGATGGGATTACAAGTAAAGACGGTCTTGTCATAGCAGGAGGAAATTTAATTATAAGTGCTGTTGACGATGGTATGCGCGGTAAAGACTACATTTACTTTAAAACGGGGACAGTGTCTATTGTGGCCGGAGGCGATGGGCTGAAATCAGACAACGATGAGGACAGTGGTGCCGGGTATATTACAATTGAAGATGGGATCTTTGACATTGTTGCCGAAGGGGACGGTATTCAGGCTGAATCAAATGTTTTGATTTCAGATGGTACTTTTAATCTGCAATCCGGAGGAGGAAGCAACGCATATTTGTATGGTGACGTGTCAGCAAAAGGCATTAAGTCAGGAGTGAGTATTTTTATTGCAGGAGGAACATTCAATGTGGGTTCAGCAGACGATGCAATACATTCAGATGGTGACATTGCCATCGAGGCAGGCTCATTTACGATTGCTACGGCAGATGACGGAATACATGCTGACGGAGATGTTTTTATCTCCGGTGGGGAAATTAACATTACTGAGGCATATGAAGGACTTGAAAGTGCATTGGGAAAAATAGTAATATCGGATGGGATAATTTATATCGTATCCAGTGATGATGGCATTAATGTTTCGGCAGGTGGTGGCAACAATGGTGGTGGCCCTGGTTTCAGAAGTGCAACAACCAGTGAGTATGCCCTTTTAATTTCGGGTGGATACATTGTTTTGGATAGTGATGGAGACGGACTGGATTCAAATGATCAAATGGACATTTCAGGCGGGACCATACTTGTAAACGGGCCTTCAGCAAATTCTAACAGTGCCCTGGATTACGATGGGGAATGCACAATAAGCGATGGTTTTCTGGTAGCTGTAGGGAGCTCAAACATGGCAGAAGCGCCTGGTACAAACTCAAGCCAGTATTCATTGCTTATAAATTTCAGATCGGGTCTTTCTGCAGGGAATATCGTGAATATTGTGGATGAAGATGGTGAACGCGTTTTAACGTTTAAAACGATAAAAGCATTTCAATCAATTGCATTTTCTTCTCCTGACCTTAAAAAGGGATCTTCATATAATGTGTATTTGGGAGGATCTTCAAGTGGAACTGTGGTGGATGGTTTAATTACAGATGGAACTTATTCAGGAGGAACACTCTATACCAGTTTTACGATTTCCAGCATTGTTACGACTAAAAATTTATAATGGTTAGTGATGGAAAAGAAAGCAGGTATCAGCAGAAAAGAATTTCTAATAAGAAGTTTGCAGTTAGGAGCCTTGTCCTTTGCCGGACTTTCATTTATAGCACATACTGCTTGTAATGAATCAACCTTTGTGGAGTCAGAAACCGATGGTTCTGCTTCCTACTACATACTAAGCAGTAGATGTACCGGTTGCGGAGATTGCCTGTCATCATGCAAATACAATGCTATCAGCGTATCATCAAAAATAGCTAGCATTGCAACTTCGAGATGCATTGCCTGTGGAAAATGTGTATCAGCATGTCATCACGGGGCTATTTCGTATGGCTGACGCAATCTTCAACGTTTTACAAAGGCACATGAAATAGGGTTGTTTGGGTTTTCATGGGTGTTTTTAGAGAGAAGGTATATTTGCCTTCTCTCTTTTTTTGCATGATGTTCGTAGATGAAATTCGACTGTTCATTGAATTTTTTTTAACAATCATTGTGAATTTTCAAACTTTGGGTCCAAAATATTAAGTATCGTGAACAATTTAAGATTAAAAATAGGAATTGTACTGATTCCGCTGATCAATATCACAGGACAAATAAATGGAAAAA
Organism: Bacteroidales bacterium; assembly: GCA_041584055.1. Lineage (GTDB taxonomy): Bacteria > Bacteroidota > Bacteroidia > Bacteroidales > UBA5342 > JBFHER01. Next base: position 7,844 of record JBFHER010000146.1, on the reverse strand, counting down.
ATGCATTTGAGAAATCACATGCATCTTCCGTTGATCCGGATTATTCAATCGTTTTTCCAAACAATAAGATCAATCGGATTGACATAAGGGTGGATGAGGACGTTTGGGCAGAAATGCAGGCAGATCTTGAACTAAATATGGAATCTTCAGGCAGACGACCGCAAGGACCACCACCTGAACGACCACGGCATGCAGGACAGACTTTTCCAGAGAGAGAAGAGGGGAATACAGTGAAACATCATCCGGTGGGGATGCCCAATCCAAGACCAGGGGAAGAGCCCAGGAAGCCCCAGATGAATAATGACAGTATTCTGTTTCCAAGAGGAGATCTTGCTATCTGGCGGCCAGGATTGCACCCTGAGGTGCAAGAATACACGCCTGTATGGGGGCAATGTGAGATTCTTTTTAACGAGCTTAGTTGGTCTAAAGTAGGAATACGTTTTAAAGGGAACTCAAGTTTGAATATGACCTACCGTGAGGGTTTGAAGAAATTGTCTTTTAAACTTGATTTTGATCAGTTTGAAGACTCCTTTCCCGAAGTGAAAAATCAACGTTTTTTCGGTTTCAAACAGTTAAACCTTAATAATAACTTTGAAGATCCGTCTTTCATTCGTGAGAAAGTAGCGTCCGATTTAATGAGCCGCTTTGGCATCACAACTGCAAAAACCGCATTTTATGAGGTATATCTCGACCATGGTACAGGACCCCAATATTTTGGACTTTATACTATGGTTGAGGAGGTGGATGATTCACTACTGAAAAAACAGTATGCGAATCAAAAGGGTAATTTGTATAAACCCGATGGTTATGCTGCAACTTTTTCAAAGGGAAGTTTTAGCAAAACTGACATGAATAAAAAGAGTAACAAGAAAGTTAACGACTTTTCTGATGTTCAACATTTAAATGCAATTTTAAATAGCCCCCTTCGACTCAGTGATCCCGATCGCTGGAAAAAAGAATTGTCTGCTGTTTTTGATGTGCCGGTGTTTTTAAAATGGTTGGCAGCCAATACGGTAATGCAAAACTGGGATTCCTACGGAAATTCAACACATAATTTCTATTTGTATCACAACGAATCCACAGATAAATTGGAGTGGATCCCATGGGATAACAACGAAACGTTTAATACCGGAAAAATGGGAGGAGCACTTTCCTTGTCCATGGATGAAGTAGGTGATAACTGGCCTTTGATTCGTTATGTTTTAAATGACGATAACTGGAAAGCAGAATACCGAAATAATGTTTCAAACTTTTCGGAAGATATTTTTAATCCCACCAATATGTTTGTCATTTACGATTCATATCAAAAGTTACTTGAAGAGAAGGTGCTGGGTAAAAGTGGAGAAATACCGGATTATTCCTTTCTTAAAAAAGACTCAGATTTTTTCAATGCATTTGTGTATCTAAAAAAGCAAGTGCAAGACCGAAATTTGGCGGTCTCTCAATTTTGCACAAAGCAACTGTAGTTCCATAGATTTTAGTATCTTTTCAAAAATTTTTGAATGAAATTTATAGATAAAAATAAAAACCGGTTTAAACTTTTTGAACCATTCATATTGGTGGTCTTCTGGGTTTTGCTATTTGCTTCTCCTATTTTTCTTGATGACGGAGAATATGGCATTCACTGGGAAAGCATTTTAAACACATGGGTGCGGTTTATACCATATCTGATTCTTTTTCTGGTGAATAGATTTCTGTTGTTGCCGTATTTGTTTTTTAAAAATAAACGTGGTGCATATCTAGCCGCGGCACTGGTGCTTATTGTTACGATGAGTTGGAGCGACTATTATTTTCAGGAAAACTTTATACTTTCAAAAGATGATTTTGCCATCGACCGCCCGCAACACCCAATGCCTGATTTCATGCCTCCGGATGGAGATCGGCCCCCTATGGGAGGCCCGCGGGGAGAGTTGCCTCGACATCAACCACCAAAACAATTTCCACCTTTTGTGAGTTTCGGGGTGATTGCTTTGTTGGTAGTTGGCTTCGATACAGGATTGAAACTATCAGTTAAATGGGTGCAGTCAGAACAAAAAAGAATGACATCTGACAAGGAAAATGTACAAATGCAATTGGCTTTTTTGCGGAATCAGGTGAGTCCTCATTTTTTTATGAATACCCTTAATAACATTCATTCTCTGATTGATCAGGATACGGGAGAGGCAAAAGAAACAATAATTCGTTTGTCTAAACTTATGCGTCATCTTTTGTATGAATCCGAGGCTGAACGGATTTCAATCGCCAAAGAAATCGAATTTATACATAATTATGTGGATCTTATGCGCTTGAGATATTCAGATAAGGTGCGCATCAATGTGCAGTTACTCACAGCTGTTCCTGACAAAAAGATTCCTCCTTTGCTGTTCACTTCTTTTGTGGAAAATGCATTTAAACATGGCATTTCATATCAGCATAAAAGCTACATTGATGTGTCCTTTTCATTTTCTGACGATTCACTCTACTTTATTGTAAAAAATAGCAAGTCTGACTACAAAAGCACAGGAGAACCTTCAGGGATTGGAATCACGAATTCCAGAAAACGCATGAACCTACTGTATGGAGACAATTATACGCTAGAGCTTAGCGAAACCTCTGATGAGTTTACAGTCAAATTAAAAATACCATTATGATTCGATGCATAGCAATAGATGATGAACCGCTGGCTTTAAGGCAAATGGCAGACTACATTAATAAAACACCATTTCTTGAATTGGTTGAACGTTTTGAGAGTGCATTTCAAGCGCTCGGTTATTTACAACAGGAAAAGGTTGATTTAATGTTTGTGGACATCAACATGCCTGATTTAAATGGGATGGAGTTTGTGAAATCGTTGTCTTCTCCTCCTGCCATCATTTTTACAACAGCTTACAGCGAATATGCCATTGATGGGTTTAAAGTGGATGCTGTGGATTACCTGCTAAAACCCATTTCGTATTCTGATTTTCTGAAAGCTGCAGAAAAAGCCCGAAAGCGATTGGAAAATGCTTTTACAGAGGACTTTAGTGTTAAGTCTGATGATAAGCATTTGTTTATTAAATCCGAATATAAGATAATCAGAATCAACCTTTCAGATATCAGATACATCGAAAGCATGCGTGAATATGTACGTTTTCATTTGAAAGATCAGAAACCCGTCATGGCATTGATGAGTATGAAAAAGCTTGAAGCCTTTTTACCAAAGGATGATTTTTTAAGAGTGCACCGGTCTTTCATAGTTAAATTAAGCAGCATTACCACCATAGAACGCAATCGGATTGTTTTTGATGGAAAAGTCTATATTCCTGTCGGAGAACAATATAAAGATGAATTTCAGAAATTTATAAACAAGGATTTTTTGGAATAGATCAAAAATTATCCCGTTCTCAAAGCAAGACATAACAAAGCGTTGTGAAATCATGCAGCGTTTAAATGGCATATCCTTCTCAACAAATGTTTTGAAAAGGAACTGATCAATTTCTTTTCAGGTCAGAATTCGTGGCCAGGTATCTATACGATTCCCGAGAATCCCATAAATGCCATTGCAAGTAAACCGGCAACAACTAAAGCAATGGGTGTCCCCTTCATACCCTTTGGTATATTCATCAGGTCCATTTGTTCTCTAAGCCCGGCAAAAACTACCAGTGCCAGCCCAAATCCCAGCGCCGAAGAAAAGGCAAATACAACACCTTCCAACAGATTCATGTCTTTTTGAATGGTCATGATGGCAACCCCCAGAATCGCACAGTTTGTTGTGATCAGGGGTAAGAAAACACCCAGTGCCTGATAAAGTGGAGGGCTTACTTTTTTAAGAACAATTTCTACAAGTTGCACCAGAGATGCAATGACAAGAATAAAGGTTATGGTTTGCAGGAAAGAAATCCCAAAGGCATCCAGCACAGATTTCTGAATCAGGTATGTAACAATGGTTGCAATTACCATAACGAATGTAACAGCTCCTGTCATTCCAATGGCAGTGTCAATTTTTTTAGATACCCCAAGAAAAGGACAAATTCCAAGAAACTGGCTGAGTACGATGTTATTAACAAATATTGCGGAGATGAAAATTATAATGTATTCCATGATGTATTCGTTTCTGATTTATTATGCAACTTTTCGCATTCTGTTTATTAAAGCAATTAAATATCCCAACACAATAAAAGCACCGGGTGAAAGAATGAAAATAAGACTCCCGTATTGTTCCGGGTAAATCACCATATCAAAGAATTTGCCGCTGCCTAAAAATTCACGAATTCCACCCAGCATCACCAGCGCCATGGTAAATCCAAGTCCCATCCCCAAACCATCAATAATGGAGGATCCTGCGCCATTCTTGCTAGCAAACGCTTCTGCTCGTCCAAGCACAACACAGTTTACAACGATCAAAGGGATAAACAAACCAAGGCTGCTGAACAAAGAAGGTAAATAAGCTTGCATGGTTAGTTCCACAATGGTCACAAATGATGCAATGACAACTATAAAAGCCGGGATTCTCACCTTATCGGGAATAATATTCTTAATAAGGGATACAAAAAGGTTACTCATCACCAAAACAAAGGTGGTTGCAAGACCCATCCCAAGACCATTGATTGCGGAAGATGTAACACCCAATGTAGGGCACATGCCAAGCAGCAGCACAAACACCGCATTTTCTTTAAAGAAACCTTTGCTAAAATTTTTCCACTGATTCATATCAGAAAATTTTTATTTATCTTTTATTGGTCATTTGACCATGTTTTATTTTTTCGTTGTGTATGCCTTGTGACCACGTTGAATGGCGTCAAGAAAAGCCCGGGAACTAATTGTGGCTGCGGTAATTGCATCAATGTCACCACCATCTTTGGATACCGTTAAATTATCCTTCACTGGATTTTTTCCTTTCACATCACGACTTCCATTTCTGAACCAGTCTTGCATTTTGCTGCCCAAACCAGGTGTTTCCTTATGCTCCAGTACAGAGTAATCAAGGATGTTTCCTTCAGTATCAAAGCCAACCATTAACTTGATTTCTCCACTGAACCCTTTATTCGTAAATGTTTCCACAGCGACACCCAACTGTTGATCTCCTTTTTTTGCAGGAAATACCCGGATTGTGCCTTCGTCGGATTTGATCTCGTAACTTTCGTCTATAGGTTTATTGTCAAAACCTGGGATCACAGCCTGAATTGCATTCTCCTGTTTTAATAGTTTCGCTTGTTCAATGGGGCCCTTGGTGAGCTCGTAAACGGAAGCCAGAGCTGCGCCTGCAACCACCGTAATGCCCAATAACACCAGGACCATATTTAAGAAGTTTGATTCTAACTTTTTCATCTTGTTCTTCAAATTCATTTATTTCTTAATCACAACCTTTTCTCCAAATCTTTTTGGCTTGATATAACGATCAATAATAGGCACAAAAGCATTCATTATCAGAATTGCAAATGAGATTCCTTCAGGATAGGCTCCGAAAACTCTGACAAGGGTTGTAATCACGCCAATTCCAATTCCAAATACCAGCATCCCTTTTTTGCTCATAGGAGAAGTTACATAATCGGTGGCCATAAAAATAGCACCTAACATCAATCCCCCTGAAAATAGATGTACCACGGGGTCTGCTGTTTTTACACCTGAATAATGGAGTATGGCAGTGAATGCAAAGACCGTTGCAATAACCGATACAGGAATATGCCAGGTAATGACTTTTTTATACAGCATGTATACCAAACCCAGTAACAAAGCCAATGCTCCCATTTCACCCGCACTGCCTCCGGTAAAACCAAATAACATATCGGTATAGGAGGGCAAGGTTTGCATGATATCCAGATAATGTTGTCCTGAAGCCAGACCTTCTTTAATAACGGCAAGGGGTGTTGCGCCCGTTGTCACATCCATGTAACCCAGTAGATCGGCCTGTGGTACAGGCCAGGTAGTCATCTGAACAGGAAAAGAGATCAAAAGAAATACACGGCCTACCAATGCCGGATTAAACAGGTTGTTTCCCAGTCCTCCAAAACTCATTTTCCCAATGCCGATAGCAACCAATGCTCCGATTAAAATGATCCAAATCGGGAGGTTACTGGGAATGTTAAATGCAAGCAATGCACCAGTGAGAAGCGCCGATCCATCCAACATAGATGGTTCCTGTTTTAATAGGTATTTTTGAATAACAAATTCAAAAACAAGGCATGCTGCGATGGAGGTCAGCGTTACAACCACTGCTCCAAGTCCAAAATTAAAGATGGATAAAATAAATGCAGGAACAAGAGCAATGAGCACATTGTACATGTTTTTTTCTATTGAATCACCTCCATGGACATGAGGGGAGGGGGATATGACTAATTTTGCCATGATATGACTTTAAGAATATTAATTTTTTCGATTTCTTATGATTGCGCCAACTTTGCCTTTTTCAAGACGTATGTAATCCAGCAAAGGCCGGTTTGAAGGACAAGTGTAAGAACATGAACCACACTCAATACAATCCATAATGGCATCATCCTCCGCTCTTTCATGCATTTCTTTTTCACTCATTAGCATTAACAGGTATGGTGAAAGTCCCATAGGGCAAACAGATACACATTTGGAGCAACGAATGCAATCCTTCATTTTGCCACGGACAGCTTCATTTTTAGAGATAATTAAGACGCCGGAACTCCCTTTTGTTACGGGAACTGAAGTGCCAGTTAGTGCCTTTCCCATCATTGGACCTCCACCAACAATTTTGGCTGTGTCTTCAGGTAAACCACCGGCTTTTGCAATCAGCTCTTCAATGGGAGTGCCGATGCGAACCAATAAGTTACAAGGATTGGACAATGACTTTCCTGTAACTGTCACAACACGCTCAAACAATGGCTTATTCTTCTGTACTGCCTCATACACAGCAAAGGCTGTTCCTACATTCTGAACAACGGCGCCTACTTCAATTGGAAGCTTTCCTGAAGGCACCTCGCGGTTGATGGTTGCTTTTATAAGTTGTTTTTCACCCCCCTGCGGATACTGAACTTTCAGTGGACAAACTTCAATTCCGGCTTTGTTTGAAACAAGTTGTTTCATAAGCTTAATGGCATCCGGCTTATTGTTTTCTATGCCGATGATGGTACGTGAAACATTCAATGATTTCATCAATAACTCAATGCCCACCAAAATTTCTTCACCTTTTTCCATCATCAACTGATGGTCGGCAGTTAGATAAGGTTCACATTCAACAGCGTTGATGATGAGCACTTCTGCTTTCGTCCCTTTTGGTGGCGTTAGTTTTATATGCGTTGGAAAGGTCGCACCACCCAGTCCTACAATTCCGGCTTCCATCACTTTTTTTGTGATTTCAGTGCCGGTAAGTGTGCATTCTTTGATTAAATCTGTAGAACGGTCAATGGATTCGTCCCATTCATCACCCTCTACCTTAATTATCACTACGGGTTTTCTGTAACCACTGGAATCAATAATTTCATCAAGCTTTAGAACTGTGCCTGATACGGAAGAATGAATGTTGGCTGAAACAAACCCTGTTGGCTTTGCAATTAACTGTCCAACCTTTATCTTATCTCCTTTGGCGACAACCGGCGTTGATGGTGCGCCAATGTGCTGTCCAAAAGGAATTGCCACCTGTGCAGGAACATCGAGGATTTCGATTGCCTTGCCCACCGACAACTTATTTTCTGGAGGATGAACACCTCCCAATGGAAACGTTTTTAACACTTTTAGGCCTCCTTATTTGTATCGTTATGTTTTGTATTATCCGCCTTAGCTTTAGCGACGGCGGATTTTTTCTCGGTTGTGTTCTCATTTGACAGATCCATACTGTCATCCTTGACTGAATCATTTTTTGCCGCCTTAGCTTTAGCGGCGGCGGATTCTTTCTCGGTTGTGTTCTCATTTGACAGATCCAT
>JBFHER010000145.1:0-9661 GCA_041584055.1 Bacteroidales bacterium | reverse complement strand
GTAATTTATCAGGATATAATCAAGCCTTTAGGAGCAGAAAAACTTGATCTCTCAACTGGCAATATCACGATGATCAACCTGTCCTATCATGCTATAAAACATCATTTTACTATGGATGTGAAATTTATCCTACCATATTGATAGTATTTAGCCCTTTTTCTGGTGTTTTGTCGTCAAAAATTTTGTAGATTTGAGTGTACCAATACAAATTCTCATGAAAAAGATACTGCTTTTATCGTCTTTTATTTTCCTTGGTCTTACAGCTTTCGGTCAATTAATGAATGGAGGTTTCGAGGACTGGTTATCCGTTCAACTTGAACATCCTGACGCATGGGAAACATCTAATTCGGAAGTTTTTGAACGAGGAATTGATCTTAATGCCACAAAGGTTAGCTCTGGTTTTAATGACACATACGCCATCCGTTTAGAAACGAAAGGCAGCTCCGAAGAAGCAATTGTTGGATATTGTATAAATGGTTCAGGAGATCCAATGGAAGGCATCGGTGGCATTCCTTATTCAATGCAACCTGATTCCTTTATTTTTAATGCGAAATTGGGGATAGTTGACGGTGATTCAGCAATCTATTTGGTCATTTTTAAGAAAGAAGGAAACATCATTTCCTTAAACCTTGGTAAATTCTCGGGCAATGATCCGGAAACGTGGAAAAGGCATGCTTTTAAACTTCAAGCGCTCCCTGTTGCACCGGATTCTGTTATTATCGGCATTGCCAGCAGCGATGCCTTCGAGGAAAACAATATCAAACTGGGCAGTTTCATTGTTGTTGATAATCTCCATTTTTCAACGAGTCAATCCATTTTAAATGGGGACTTTGAGGAGTGGACAACGCAAAGTTTTGATGAACCCCTGGCATGGATGTCTAACAATTACAGTTTGGTCAGAATTGGAAAAAACTATGTTGAGAAAACCTCAGATGCTTATCGCGGAACAAGTGCTTGCAAAATAACAACTGTTTATGAAGCAAGTTATGATTATTACTTTGCTGAGATTATGAATGGCAGGTTTGGAGAGACTATTTGGGATGGGGGATTTTCTTACAGTGAGACGAAAGATACTTTAATGGGCTGGTATAAATACATGCCTAATCAGACAGACACTGCAATTGTAAACATAGTATTTAAAAAGAATGGATCTGAAATATACTGGTCCGGAACCATCCTTTTGCCCTCTGACACTTACAAAAAGTTTGAAATACCGCTCAACCTTCCTTCAGTTCCTGACAGTGCGATGATACAAATTATGTCATCTAACTGGCCGCTTAGCATGTCGAATGTGGGTTCGGTTTTAATCATTGACGAACTTCAGTTTAAATCAGATCTTCTCGCAACCAAAACATCCGATGCACCTGCGGTGGCCGGATTTGATATTTACCCCAATCCAACAGTTGATGGATTTTATATCTTTAATACATCCCCATCAGAACATATGAATACTTATGTTATCAGGGATAATTCAGGACGGCTTGTAAAGCAAGGACAACTCATTAAAGAAAAGACATACATCGATGTCAAAGGCCTGGGTCAAGGCATATACTTTGTGACGATTAATGACTCTGATGAAAAGCTGACGAAAAAGTTGATGGTGCGATAAAACATTCATTTACAGGACCTGCATAAAAAAACGACAATATTTAGTCTCAAAAAAAACAATATAAAGTATCAGACAATATATTAGGAATTAAATCCCGTTCTTTGATCTATGCATACTGTTGTATTTAATATTTATTAATACCGGGCATTACACCCCAACTAAATTTTGAACCTATGAAAAAGATGCTAGGCTTTTATTTTAAAAAAACCAGGCAAAATTAAAACCGCTATAACCCCATCTAGACGACCTGGCTAAGGATAACGATTCAAGCGAGCTCAACGAATAACAATTTTTTTTGAGGCGGTTCGTTGCTGATCATATTCAATAAAGTAATGGTAGATCCCGGCTGGCAGCTCCTTAACATCGAGGGCTAAATGATCAGAGTGACCGTCAATCACAAAGTTTTTGAGTGTTCTGCCGTTTGAATCCATAAGCACTAAACTTGCCTGAAGGACAGCATCTGGAAGCATATATTCAACCCGCACCCGATCTGTTGCCGGATTGGGATAAGCCTTGATATAATCCATTGCATCACCAGCATCTGCCGTTAAGCTTTTACTCCAAACGCCTGGCAAACTGTACACCTTTGTCCACACAATTTCAGGAAAAACTGAATAATCAAAACAGTAGGCAAATAGTTTATACTGGTCATCTCCCGATTTATTAACAACCATGTATTGTGCATTCTCTATTGCAGGAATCTCATTTACACCAATTTCGTTGATCACCCGTGACCCATAAATGTAATAGTACGACGATGTTGTTTCAACATACTTGTAATAAGAATAAACCAGCTCTATTTCAGAATCAGCGTCAAAAAGATTCTCAGAAAGGTATTTGATGTCATACAAATAGTAACCATTTGGTGTTGCACAATTAATCGTTTTAAAGAGGGAATGATCCATGTTGTAAATTCGGCACTGACTGTAAGGTACATCCATCAGGTAATATTTATACCCCAGCGTTTCAAGTTTCACCACTGATGTTGAATAATTGTACGTGTGCTCAAGTGTTATTTGACTAAAGCTTGTGAGGGTTGCAAGCAGAAGCAATGCATTTAAGATAAATCGTTTCATAGCATCTTTTATTTAATTAAACTTAGGCCTTCTTTGGCCGATGTGTCACCAGGATTATACAGGAGAACTTTATTAAAAAGCACGGTGGCCTGATTCGTATTCCCAAGAAAATAAGATGTCCAGGCCAACATCAACAAACCGTCGTAGCCAAAAGGGTATAAATCAACCACTTTTTTAAAAAGGACACCTGCCTTATTGTAGTCCTTCCTGCCATAATAAACCAATCCCAAACGATACAAGGCCACTGAATTATTTGGACTGACTTCCAAAATTGAATTGTATATTTTTATCACCTCATCCCACTTGCCAAGGGCTGACAGCGGTAGAATCAAACCAAAACGCGCCTCCTCAGAATACGGTTTTAACTCCCTTGCATTTGTATAAAAAATAACCGACTCATCAAAGAGGCCCGCATTGTAGTTTAACCATCCCAATCGCAGATTTATTTCGTAGGATGTTGCATCATATACTGCTTTCAATGCATTCATGGATGCGGTGTAGTCACTGTTTTTCTCGTGGCTGTAACTGCTCGAAAAAGCGCTTTGCAACTGCTCCTGACTCATCTGAGAGAAGCTTGTTAATGCCACCAAACTCAAAATCATTCCTATGATTCCTCTTCTTATAATAACCATGATATTCCTCCTGTTATGCTGTGTTTCGTATAATTGTATTTGAAAGTGTTTGTATGTAACCCTGAGCTGTAAATCCTGTAATCTTCGGTCACAGATTGGTTGATGTACCGGAAAACCAGGTGTATGTTTTTACCGATTGAATAATAAACGCTTGCCATGCTCTTCTGATCCGATTGTCCGGGGAAATTAGAAATGAGATAACCACCTGACTCCACAAAATCCTGCATCTCACCAAAAATATACTGAGCGTTCAGGTGTAATTTTCCCAGCTGCCCCCCGGCTGATACTCCAAAGGCATTCCATCCAAAATCTTTTGCAAATCCACCAGATTTAAAATAAACCTTTGGGGTCAGATACAGCGAGGTATTTGAAAATGGATAATATGTTGCCCATGCGGAGGCCTGCGTAAAACGATCCGCTCCAATTTCGCCAATATTAAACTCCAAACCAGGACTTAAATTTTCAAAATCAGACCAAAGGGAGATGGATGCAACATATTCACTAAAATTAAATTTCGACATTGTAAATACCTTCTCATAGGCATTATCATATCCTCCAATGTACGTTTCTCCATTGCCAAAAATAAGGTTTAACGAAGGTGAGACATTCAGTTTCTTCCCAATCACCCAAACAGGATTTACGTAATACTGAAACTGATGTACTTTGATTGGTGAAGCATAGCGATCGACCCAATCCACCGTTGCCTCTCTGTTGACATCAATGTAAGTAAAATTATGATTCACCGAAAGATTTGAAAAAACCTGATGATTCAGATCAACTGAATGAAAGGTATAATCTTTTAATAAATTGGTTTCTCCATAATCACTTCCTAGTTCAATGTCTCCACTCAATGAATTGCCCTTAAGTGCCTCAAAATCAGCATTAAAAATAAAGCCTGTTTCATAGGCGACCCGCATAATTTTGCTCCTTTTTAGCAGAAGCTTTGATTTTACACTTTCTGAGAATTGATCTGTGTACTTCCGGGCTTCGAATATCCGCCCACTGTAAATCAAACTAAAATAAAGATATTCCTGAAGCAATTCCGACGAATGATCGTTTTCCCAGGCTTTTAAAAACCATTTATTAGCCGCCCGGTATTTTCCAAGGTTATAATATGCGATGCCTGTTCGCATTTGCAGATAATAAAAGTCTATCCCCTGCTTCCTTGCCTGTGAAGTGTAGTCGATTAACTCTTTCCAGTTTTCCGCAAGGTACAATTCATAGGATTTGACGTCAACGGTCTTAAAATTGAGTTTTTCCTGCCCCATTGCCGGGATCAGCAAAACCACCAGAAAGAATGCTATGATTATACGCTTCTGCATATCAACTTTATCTTTAAATCATTTTGTGTGATGTCAATTTCGAACACGCCATTTTCTTTAATAACAACCATGAAATCCGATTGACTAATTTTCTTTCCCAGAATCCGCTTTGTTATTCGTGAGTGCATTTTCACATCTCCGGATGATAAAATATCTCCAACATCTTTTAAATCAAGGGCGTAGTCTGCGGTCAAAAACAAATAAACAGGTGCAATAAAATCCTGCAGAATTTTAAGCAAGCCACCAAACATCAAATTCACAGGCACCTGATCATTGATTCTACTGTTTGGCAAGAATCCTAGTGGCACTTTGAACAAAGCCTGATAAAACCAAAACAGAGGTGTTTGCTTTAATCCAGTGAAATTTGTGAAGTAATGCAGATTACCATTGTTATACAGATAAGCGATGGAACCATCATCTTCACTTTCAAAGTAGGTTGCGTTAAATACATCTGTATTTACTTTCCAACGAAAAGTGCCTTGCTTATTTTTGATTCCACCCTTTAATGATTCCATCTTGTATTCACCAGACAGTTTCTGTCCGGGAATAAAGTGTAATACATTTGAGAGCATCTCATTTTTTACAGGATTGGCCACCGTTTGCCCTTTCAGTGGAAACGAGAAGGTTTCAAAGGTGTATTTATCTCCTTTCAAAAGATAATGTCCAATTGGATAATCCAGTGTAGGCGAACCAATATAAGGCGTTGGCTGAAACTGAAAATGCAAATGCGGATAAGGAGAACGGCCAGAATTACCACATTTCCCCAATAACTGACCTTGTCTTACAACTTCCCCTTCTTTGACCTCTATGGAATGGTATTTCAAATGCGATAATTTTGAAAACAAACCATCCATGTGCTCAATGATCACAGTATTTCCCCAATTATTCTGGGTATTTACATCTCCGATTATGTTGTCTGGAATTGAATTAAGCACTTTGACTACGGTCCCTTCATAGGGTGCAATAACCGCTTTCCCGTAACAAAAATAGTCTTCCGGGAAGTCACCGGCTCCTTTGAACTGTTTGCCGTCCTTGTCCGTGATAATAAAATCCCATGCATTTTTCCATGCGCCCCTGTGGGTATGTTCACCTTTATGTCCCTGGCTTACCTCCCATTCGCCGTAAAAAGGCAGGGATGCAGCTACTGGATATCTCGCCGGGAAACGTTTCATATTGCCTGATTGGAGGTACAAATTCTTTTCCGGATTGCCCAGTTGAACGGGCGTTTCGAGTAATTTATCCGGACGTTTCTCCCGCAACTTCAAGGCATAAAGAAACATCAACACCACCATGTTAAAGGGAAGTGAATAGGGTGAAATATGAATGATTTGGAAAAGCTGTTGCGTACTAATGGTTATTAAAACCACAGAAGGCAATAGCACCATCACCCAGGCATAAGTTATGCGGCCGGGAATCAAATAATAACCTCCCAGTGCAACAGCTGTTAGGATATAATTAAATCCAATAAAGGTATAACTCAATGAATTATATTCAATTCCAACCAAACGATAAAATACAAACGATACTGAAAATCCCAGAATTGAAAGCAGAAATGTTATACGGGAGTAGTACAGCAAACCCAGGGAAATAATGACCCCGGCAAGCAGCCCTTTTTGAAAAAAAATAGCCCCAAGGGAATAAAAGTAGATCCGAACAAAAGACGAGCTTATCAAACCTTCCAGCCAATTGTACAGGTTTACCATGGTGTTACCACCAAGGCTATACAATTCGTTGTAAGTGTAAATGCCGCGTTCGCTGATGTTTAATGCAGTAAGTTCGCCTCCCGACAGAGCCACTATCCAGATGGCAATTAAAAACGGGATACTCAGAAACGGCAATCCGTACTTTCCCAATATGCCTTGAAAAGCGATGGTAAGGAAAAAACAGGTGATCGATGCTATTACCACCAAAGCATAAAGTTCCATGGATGGCTGATAGGCCAACCCAATGCCCAATCCAACCAGCAGGCTATTAAAACCATATAGTCCTGACTTTAAAAAATACGTATTGTAACCAAGAAAATAGGCAAGCAAATTTGAAACAATAACAGCCAGTAAACCGCCAATCCCTGCGCCATAATCAAAAAAACTTATGAGCACAAGAGATACGGCCAAGACTTTGGATGTTGAAAAGAAGATCTGAGAATAACTATTTAAAATAGAGTGCAGTACTTCCTTGCTGTTCTTAATGATTGCTTTTTCCATGGAGTGAACCTAACGTTTTGGATTCAATTCAAGACTTTTAAACGTGTCTAATTCTTCTTTCTTACGGATAACATGTGTTTTCCCCTCCATGTCAATTAAAACCACATTGGGACGATAAGTTATAAACTGCATGGATTGCGTAATATTGTAAGCACCAACTCTTTCTATCACCAGTTGTTCGCCGGCTTTCACCTGCGGAAATACAATCGCATCCCGCACCACATCAATGTTCATGCAAAGCGGCCCATAAATGGTTGATTCTTCAACATGCGCCAGTTCCCGCGTTGGGAAAACACCCAAATTATACCAGAAAGATGTGAATAAGAGGTTGACCCCGGCATCAATCACCATGGAGCGTCGGCCACTGTTCAATCTTTTATTGGCCAGAACAGTGGTGAGTAAATAACCGGCATCATCGATTAAGGCCCGACCTGTCTCAAGAAATAGAACCGGTAAATTCTCGTGAGGTATCTCTGATGAAATTAGGGCATTCGAAATGGCTTCGGCGTATTCGTCGAACGAAGGACAAGTTTCGTTTCCCGGCATATAGGCACCCTTTAGTGTGTTTTTCGAAGCAAAACCACCCCCTAAATCAATGTATTTCAGCCAATGATCGAACTTCCTGTGAACAGCCATGTACAAATTGGCCAACTTTGATGCCGCAACACCATAAGCCGATTGCGCCATGATGTATGTTCCAATATGGGTGTGCAAACCGATCAGGTCGAGGCTCTCGGCCAGCATGATGCGATTGATTGCATTCCAGGCATCCCCGTTTTCGTAATTAAAACCAAAGCGGTCCCATATTGGATAGATGCCTGCATCCAGATTGATACGAATGGCAACACGAGCCTTCATCTGCAACTCCCGACTCGTTTCCATTAACAGATACAACTCATCGAAATGGTCGATATGAATGCATGCGTTATGTTCAATGGCCATGGTTAAATCAGCCTTAGACTTATCTGGTCCGTTAAATAAGATTTGAGATCCATTCACTCCATTCGAGAGAGCTTTCTCGAATTCGAAACCAGACACAACTTCGGCCCAGGAACCTTCGTCGTGATAGATGCTACAAACGGCATCCAGATAATTCGTTTTATACGACCATGCAAACTGCACCTTTGGGTAGCGTGTTTCGAAGGCACTTTTAGCCTCGGCATAAACGTCTCTGATGGTTCTTTCAGACATCACAAACAAGGGTGATCCATATTCCTCTATGAGATCCGACACCTTATGTCCATCAATAGCCGATATTATTTTTTGCTTTACAGGCATTCCAAATTTGCTAGGCACGCCGGCATTTATCTTTGTGATAAGTGGTTTTTCGTATTTTAACTTTTCCATGATTTGTTCTTTTTAAATTTCCCCATTCATTGCAATCCTCTCAAACTTTTCCAGATCCACGATAATATCGTAAGAGTAGCGCACAAACATTTTACCACTCTGATACGATTCCATGGGAGCCAGCTCCTGTCCAAGCGCAAGCTTCACCAGCGCCTCCGGTATGTTTTGTCCGGCACCCACCGCCAGATAAACCCAGGCTGGAATACGTGGATTGATTTCAATCAGATAGTACTCTCCCTTCGTTGTTTTTATTAACTCCAGCTCCATGCCACCTTTCCAGCATGTTTTGCGAATAAGGCTTCGTGTAATATCAAGCATTTTATCATCTGACAATGTGATACCTCCCCATGCTTTGCCCTTATCGGTAATGTACTGCTTACGCATTGGAACAGCCGAAATGGTATTTCCCATCCCATCACCAAGCGCAATCACGTTCACTTCTGTGCCTTTGACAAACTCCTGCACAATTACGGGCAATCCCCATTTTGAAGAGATTTTATTAAACGCCTGTTTCACCTGCTCGGGATTGTATGCCATGTAAGCATCATAAAATTTTCCCTTCACCATCACCGGATACTCAAATTTTTCTTTGATCTCCCCGATTTGATTCTGACTCCCCAGGTTTATACTGGCGGGTACTTTTATCCCGTATTTCTCGCCATATTCAGGAAGTCTGTCCTTGTCCCTTTCCTGAAACTGCTTCATGGTTGGCAAAAAAGTATGAATCCCTATTCGCAACAGACGTTCTTCATTTTTCATGAAAGAGAACAACTCTGCATCAAAATTAGGGATCAGCACATTGATTGGATCTTGCTGATTTATCTGTTCAATCCGATGAATCAACTCATCCGAACCGGTGGAAGGGTAAGGAATCTGAAAGATTTTATCGCACAAGCCGTCCATGTAAATACCCGGCTCTAGTGTTTCGTATACCAAACCTATGATGCGTAGATCAAACGCTTCCGACTCCTTGAGTGAACGTATCACAGGGACTCCGGGTCCTGGGTTGTCTGTATTATTCAACCCGGTAACTGCAATTGTAATTTTTGTTTTCGACATGGCTTTCTTCTATTTAAAATCAAGCGGATCCTCCTGTGCGGTGATCTGATGATGTTTGATGAGTGCACAAAACTCATAAAAGTCTTTCTCAAAAGTAAGATCATCCACATCATACTTTTCGAGAAAAATTGTTTTGATCGCATCAAAATCCAATCCCTTTGCAATGAGTTTTGTTAACTCCAGTCCTGTAGGATTCACATTAAAAGAGTCTCCTGTCTGGGAATTAAAAACAAAACCGTTGTCGCTAATTCTAACTTCCTCTGTTATTTTCATGTGTTTTATTATTAGAATCAAGATGCAAGAATCAAGACACAAGATGAGCAAAATAATCGCTCTCTTGTTTGTCAGAATGCTCGCTTCATGATCGTTTTTTTAATTATCATTCTAATGTGATTCAACATCTTACCTTCGC
>JBFHER010000144.1:0-9669 GCA_041584055.1 Bacteroidales bacterium | reverse complement strand
GAACCAACAAGACAACATCGTTATTTCCTGGACACTGGGGGAAACGGTTATCACAACTGAGAATGGAGAAAGCATGCTCATTTCCCAGGGATTCCATCAACCATTTACCATTGATTCTGCAATACACGTTCCCAATGTTCCTATCTACATTGTTTATCCAAACCCTACACGATCTTTCATTCAATTAAAAGCACAAGATTCAGATCATCTCCCAATTCATTTACAACTGACGGATCTCAATGGAAAACTCATATTTCGGGAAGATATGCTGAGCACAGATTATAAAAAAAATTTACAGGATTTAGATTCAGGACTTTACATATTGACCCTGATTAACAATAAAAATGAAACGATTAAAAGCTATAAAATTATTAAGCATTAAAGCCATTGTGCTTCTTTGCATTTCTGTTTTTACGCAGAACGTGAGGCCTCAAAGCGTTCCTTATGGTTTCAATTATCAGGCTGCGTTACGAGATGTAAAAGGAGGGCCAATTGCGGACTCAACCCTTAACCTGACTGTCTGGATCAGGCAAGGCAATCCGATTGGTGAAATCATTTATTCAGAAGACCATGTGGTTACAACAAATACCATTGGCTTGTTTAATGTTATCATCGGCAATGGAGATACTGATCAGGATCTGGGAACTATTCCATGGGATAAGGGCCCCTACTTTTTGGAATTATTAATGAACAATCAGTCCTTCTCTGTCACCCAACTATTAAGCGTTCCCTATGCCATGCATGCCGGGACAGCAAGCAGATTATCGGAACTGGGTGAACCAATCGCCAAAAATGACCCTACTACAAAAGCATACGTTGACTCTATTTTAAAGGGAGCAACAACAAATTTAAGCACACAGGCATTTGTTGATTCTGTAATACAGGATGCAACCTCGAACCTGGCAACACAGACATTTGTCAATGAAGAATTGGAGAAGTTAAATCAGGTTGAATTCTCATCCAATGGCGACACGCTGTATGCCAATGGCACACAGCTTGTTATCCCGGGATTAAATGCGAACAACAACCCGGCACTTTCATCCCAGGTATGTCTCGGTGGCTCAGAAAATGAACAAGTAAAAGCATTTATAAAACAGGACAAAGGCACCTACCTCATGGCAGCTGAGTCATTTTCAAGAAATGGGGATCTAAAAAGCAACAATGGACAATGCGACATGTGGATTGCAGAACTTGATTCGACCTTCAACATCCTTTGGCAAACAAGCATCGGAGGATCTGATTACGACCACGTCACACATCTTATCCCACTGGACAATGGTGAGATCATTCTGGGTGGAACTACAGCATCCAACAGTGGTGACATTTCCGGGAATCATGGGCTTTACGACATTTTCATCGCATTTCTGGACGCGGAACACACAATCCGCTGGAGCAAGACCTATGGTGGAAGCAATGCTGATTTTTTAAATGATTTACACCGCATGGAGGACGGATCGCTCATCATTGGCGGAACAACTTTTTCCAACGACGGAGACATTGATGTCAACCACGGTGATGCCGATATCTGGCTTATCAAGCTGGACCCACATCAGGAAACAGAATGGAGCAAAACCTACGGTGGACTTCGTTTTGAAGCACTGGAACAGATCACAGTCCTTGATGATGGCATACTTCTTTTTGGAGAAACCGAATCCAACAGCGGCATGGTAAAAGGGAACAATGGGGGCATGGACCTCTGGACAGCAAAGATTGACATGCAGGGAAATCTCCTTTCACAGCAATGCATCGGTTCTTCGAACAACGAAGAATTGCACCTTGTCATTCCCACGGAAACTAAATTCATTTTAGGTGCCATTAGCTTTTCTGCCAATTGGGATCCGGCCAATTCAGTTGCACAGAAAAACATCTGGATATCCAGCATAGACAAAGACATGGAAAACAGAAGTTCTCAAACATATGGAGGCAACGGATCAGAAAACATTGTACAGGTATTTATAAAAGAGGATGCACTTATTATTGCGGGAACAAGCAGTTCTTATGATGGCGATATTACCAAAAACTTTGGTGATGATGACTTCCTGTTACTTCAAACAAACAATGATCTTTCTTTAGTCAGTCAGCAAAATTTTGGCGGAAGTTACAGTGATCAGCTCATTCTTGCCCGGCAGATTGCCGGAGGTTTTTTATTGGCAGGTGTTTCTGAATCAGACGACAATGATGTATCAGACAATAATGGGGAAACTGATTTATGGATGATCAAAACCGATTCTGATTTCAATATCATTGCCACATGGCACTATGGAGGCAGTCAGATGGAAAGCATTTTTGATGTCATCATCAATACAGATCTTTCGTTTACGCTGATTGGCACAACAGCATCAAACGATTTTGGCATCAGCGGATTTCATGGTAAAGCGGGCAAAAATCGTGACATCCTTATTTTAAAGGACACGTTCAAATAGTTGATAAAAACCCGATTTACCGGCAGAGGCCCACACACAAAATCTAAGTCAGGATCTTGAAAAGAATCCGTCAAAAAAACCATCACATCATTTCTTCACCTCACTTTCTACTTTCCCCTTGTGCAGATGTGTCTCAATGATGTCTCCCGGGCTTAAGCTTCCCGCACTTTTCACAACCTTTCCATGATGGGTTGTAATGCTGTATCCTCGTTTTAAAAGTTTTCCTGGATCAAGTAATTCAGCCTTCATGGCAAAGGAATTCAGCTGATTGATTTTCTTTTCCAACAAATGCCAGCTTTCAGTTTTCAACTCGCGGCACAAGCCTTTTAGTTGATTTTCTTTTGCGGTAAGCTTCAGTGTTGAGCTGCCCAACAACTTATCCGTGTATCTTTGAAGTTGATGTTCTTTATCTGCTAAAAAGTCACCTGCAGCAAAGGGGAGTTTTTCTGCAATGCGATTTAATCTGACATCATAATCTCTCACAATTCCCTGCACCATTCCTGGAAGTGTTAAGCGGATTAAATCAATTCTTCGTTTTTCTTCATCCAGAAAGCTTCGCGCATTCCCTGATATGTCCTGTGCCAGCATGTTAAGATGCGTCTCTGCCTCCACCATACAATCGATCAAAAAAGCCGCCACAGCGGTAGGTGTTTTCAGTTTAAGAAAGGCCACCATATCCGTAATCGTATCATCCTTTTGGTGCCCGATACCACTCAATACTGGCAAAGGGAACTGTGTAATCAGATAGGCAAGATCGTAGTCATCAAAACAAGTCAGATCGAGCGCTGCTCCACCACCACGTACAATCACCACACAATCGAAGGCATCCGCTTCAAGGTAAACCTGATCCAGCGCATTCATCACAGAGCCTGCTGCGCCATCTCCCTGCATCACTGCATCAAATAATTTAACAGAGAAATGATAATTCCCTTCGTTATTTTGCAGCTGTTCAACAAAATCCTCATAACCAGCAGCGTTGCCCGACGAGATAACGGCGATGCGTATAGGAAGCACGGGAAAGTCAAGTTCCCTGTTCATTTGAAGTACACCATCTGCTTCCAGTTGTTGCAGTATTTCCATTCTGCGCCGGCTTAGATCACCCATGGTATAGGAAGGATCTATATCCCTAACATTCAGTGAAATGCCATACACCTCGTGAAACTCAAGTGTGACCCTTAGCAACACCTTTATTCCCTGATCAAGAAACTGTCCTGTTGTGGATTCAAAATAAGGACGAATCATTCTATATTGCGCAGCCCATATGGTAGCTCTTACCCTGGCAAGTGTTTTATTAGAGTCATCTTTCTCTATTAACTCAAGGTAGCAATGCCCAGACATTCCATTGACTTTTAATTCTGCAATTTCAGCAACCACCCAGTAAAATCCACCCATCTCACTGCTTAAAACAGATTTCACCTGGGAGGTCAGTTCGCTTAATGAAAGGGACTTGTCCTGCATGCTATGGAATGAATAAAGTTTGAGAATAGGCACCTCCGGAAAAAACCAGCCGGCCCACAACAATCACACCTGAAAGGTTTTTGCTTAAACCAAAACGCTTTTGTTCCGATGCTTCCGTCTTCAAAAGTAAACGCCCGCCAACATCATAAAGCTCCAGAGAAAATGGTAGTGACATTTCCCTCACGTACAAGGCATGATCGGATTGAACATAAAATATTTTTGTCTTTTCTGACTGCAGATTACTATCCAACCCGGCAACATTATCGCTGTAAGCCTTATAAATATTTGCAATACCAAATCCCATGCTGTCGTTTGGCGTATCATACAAATGGCTGCTCTTTTCAATGATTGCCTTAATCTCCATCGCACTTTTCTCAGGCAAAGCCTGCCATAAGCAGGCAGCCATTCCGGCCATCAACGGTGATGAAAAAGAAGTCCCATTCACCCTTCCCACAAAGTCAGCCTCCGGCGTATCCTGTAATGATTGAACGGTGACCCCCCGTCCATTTGCCAGCGTATTAGGTTTCACCCTTCCATCTGACGCCGGACCACGAGAGCTGAACGCAGTATATGCACTGTCCTGATCCATTGAACCCACGGAAAGCACGCTGTCGCCGTCTGATGGTGCAATCAATTTCTTCCAGGCCTTATCTCCTTCATTTCCGGCACTGTTGCATATGAGCATCCCCTTTGATGCAGCGATATCAGCACCACGGGTAACGCGTGCTGTATTGCCATCCATTTGCGCGTAGCTGTAATTCATGGAGGCATCATCAAACCACGAATATCCAAGTGAACTATTGATAATATCTGCCCCGATGCTGTCTGCCAGTTCGGCACCGGCCACCCAGTTATCCATCTCAACAGGGAATTCCGATTCATTGTCTTCTGTGGTTATCAGAAAATAATCTGCATCAGGTGCACTCCCCATGAGCATGCCAGGAATAATACCCCCCATACATGAGAGCACCATCATACCATGGTAATGGCTGCTATAGAAATCCCGATAAGGATCCACAAAGTCTCTGATTCCCATAATCTGTCCCCTCGTCCGAAGAGAATCAAATGCGGGCAATTTATCCACATTAACATAACCCGCATCCAATACAGCAATTAACATCCCCTCACCACGATAGCCAAGATCGTGCATCAGGTGATGATTATTTAGGGTAAGTTGTTTAAGCGACTGACCATATATCTCCGGATCTACCTTTATTTCCTCCATGATCTGAACATCCATTTTCATTTTAGCACTTTTAGAAACCAAAGAAGTCCAGCTAAGTGCAATGGCATCCACAAAAGAAAACGTTTTTATCTTCAAGGCTATTTCGGCACTGTCTGTCTCAATTGTAGCACCGTTCAACCATTTTGATGTAGAGCGTACCCTGGCCCCTGTTGCAATCAGAGAATCGATGTAGCGCTGCGTTACCGGCAGATCTCGTTCATCCAAAGCAATTCCCTGCTTTCTCCGGCGCTCCAATGCCCTTTCAGATAAAAAATCCTCAGGTTTATCAAGTGAATATGTATTGTCCTGCTTGTCAGTAAACGCGACCCAATACCTTTCCTTCACTGCCTGCGAAAAAATTGAATTTGCAACAAGCAGAAAAAGAATTAAAAGGACAAGCTGTTTGAATCTACCCATGGAATCAAAATTACAAAAAGGAGATTGATTTAAAAAGAACGCAATGCAACATGCTTTTGTTGACAAAAAAGCCCGGACGAATGCCCGGGCTATCAATGGATCAATCGTTTACAAAAGACTTGCGGCCAGCTCCGACAAATAGGATCGCTCACCTTTCACAAGATTAATGTGCGCAAACAAATCCTGTCCTGTCATGCGGTCGGTTAGATACGCCAGCCCATTGGAATGCTCGTCAAGGTAAGGAGAGTCAATTTGTTGAACATCTCCTGTAAATATCATTTTGGTTCCTTCACCCGCTCTTGTGATTATTGTTTTCACCTCGTGGGGAGTTAAATTCTGTGCCTCATCAATGATAAAAAATGTATCAGAAAGACTTCGCCCACGGATGTATGCCAAAGGTGTAATCACGATCCTTTCCTCATTCATCAGGATATCGATTTCCTTAACTTCTTTAGAATTTGGAGAGAACTGGTGTTTTATCACCCCCAGGTTATCAAACAAGGGTTGCATGTACGGACCAATCTTTTGCAGCTCATCGCCGGGCAGAAATCCAAGATCCCTGTTTGCAAGTGACACAATTGGTCGTGCCAGCAATATCTGATTGTATTTTTGATGCTGAGCCAGTGCTGAAGCCAGTGCCAGCAAGGTCTTTCCTGTCCCGGCGCGTCCCGTCAGTGCCACCAACTTTATGTCAGGATTCATCAACACATCCAGTGAAAAGGCCTGCTCGGCGTTGCGTGCTTCAATACCAAAACAACGTTCCTTCATCACCTTTTTCAAATGATCTGAAAAGCTGTCGTACCTCGCCAGGACACTGCTGTTATGATTCTTGAGTATAAAGCATGAGTTGGCTTTTGGTTTGGTTTCAAAACCGAAACTCTCCACAGGTAGCCCATCATGATTCTGGTAAAGCTGGCTTATCAATTCCTTATCAAACCCTTCCCGCATTTGGATGACTTTCCTTATGACATCGGGGTCTTTTACTTTATCTGTCGTATAATCTTCCGCAAGAATACCGATAGACTTCGCTTTCAATCTAAGATTGATATCTTTTGATACAAAAATTGTTGGCCGTGAAGGATATTGTTTTTTCACCCAATCAGCGATGGCTATGATTTGATGATCGGCAGTTTTTTCGAAAAAAGATTCTTTCATTTCATCCGGAAAAGGCTTTCCCTGAATTACAAACAAACGCCCTTTGCCCTTTCCCAAGGACACCCCTTTTGTGAACAAATCATCACCTGCAACCTTATCCAACTCCCGCGTGAATTCTCTCGCATTGAAATTTATCTGCGCGTTACCTTTTTTAAATCTATCAAGCTCCTCAAGCACCTGTATGGGAAGAAAAATATCATTCTCCTGAAACTGATAAATACATTCAAAGTCGTGAAGAATCACATTTGTATCTATCACAAAACACTTCGTTAATTTGGGCATACCCTATCTTTTTAATTCAACAACACCCTTTAAAAGTAAAAAAAAAGTAATTCAATTTTTTTTCAAAAATGTTTATTCTCATTTTTGCATTCAGAACGTGCAATCAAAAAATGCTTAAAGCCTGAAAGTCAAGCCGAAAGCCAACTTTCATTTTATCAACAAATAATGAACTACCAGGACACCATCGATTTTCTCTTTCACAGTCTGCCAGTTTATCAGCGGCAGGGAAAATCTGCGTATAAAGCAAATCTTGACAATACACTTGCACTTGACAAATTTCTGCAGTCGCCGCACACGCATTTTAAAAGCATTCATATTGCAGGGACCAATGGCAAGGGATCGGTATCTCACATGCTTGCATCTGTTTTTCAGGCAGCGGGCTATAAGGTCGGCCTCTACACCTCTCCTCACCTGGTTGATTTCAGAGAACGCATTAAGGTCAACGGGAAGAAAGTAAGCAAAGACTTTGTGATGGGATTTGTGAGTCGCATAAAACCACAGATAGAAGCATTGCAACCCTCATTTTTTGAGATGACAGTAGCAATGGCTTTTCAATATTTCAAAGAAGAAAAAGTAGACATTGCCATCATCGAAACCGGACTAGGAGGAAGACTGGATTCAACGAACATTATTAAACCCCTGGTTTCTGTTATTACAAACATTGGGCTGGATCACACACAATTCCTTGGGAATTCAATTCCTGAAATTGCAGCAGAGAAAGCAGGCATCATCAAACCCGGAATCCCTGTAGTAATTGGAGAAACCAACTCAGAAAGCAAGCTTATTTTTGAAACCTTTGCTCAAAAGAATTCAGCTGACATCTATTTTGCAGATCAGATATTCACAGTCAGGAAACAGGAGATCACGAATAACACCAATTACATCCTTGTTGACAAAGACAGAAAATCCAGAGAATACAGCATCGATTTACTGGGCAACTATCAGCGCTTAAATCTCATCACCTGCCTGACTGCAATCAATGTGGTAAAAGATGCATTTAAAGGGATAAATGAACTTAGCATTTATAAAGGGCTAAACAATGTTGCAAGGTCAACAGGCTTAAGGGGACGCTGGGAAACCATTCAGGAGAAGCCCAGGGTAATTTGTGATACTGCGCATAACAAAGAAGGAGTAAAACCAATTCTTGAACAGTTAACAAGCCTCGGGCATTCATCGTTGCATATCATTTGGGGAATGGTTGATGACAAATCGGCCAAAGACATTTTAGCCTTACTCCCTAAAAATGCGAGCTATTATTTTACCCAGGCAAACATTCCCAGGGCAAGAAATGCAAAAGAACTTGCAGATGAAGCGAAGGCAATCGGATTATCCGGTGATTCCTATCCAACCGTTGGCCTGGCCTACAAAACGGCACTTAAGAATGCCCTTCCGGATGACTTGATTTTCGTAGGAGGAAGCACATTTGTTGTTGGGGATCTGCTTTTACACATCGGATAACACAAAGTCACCCGATGCGTAAAATTAGCTTAATCCTGAATTTGAGATAAGAGTTCGTCTCTTTCCTTGAGGAACTCTGATAATTTTTCGATTGGAGAGCGTGTTATTGCCACGCGTCCGCTTCGAATAAACTGGAGTACACCGAATTGATTCAAAGCATCAAAGAAATCCTGTGTTTCTTCTTTATGCCCTGTTTTTTCAATGGCAGTAAATTCAGGGGTAACTTCCAGAATACGCGCATTGTATTTGCGCACAAGCCCTTCAACTGCATTCCCACTCATCAAGGCATCTGTAGGCACCTTGTAAAGTGCCACCTCCTGATAAATCATTTCATCATTTGTATGATAAAATGCTTTTAGAACCTCCACATGTTTCTCAATCTGACTCACAATTTTCCGGGTCTGATCTTCTGTGGCATTAATGACAATCGTAAATTTACTAATGCCTTTCAATGCCGACTCTGAAACGGTTAAACTGTCGATATTTACCTTTCTTCTTGTGAAGATGATTGTAATTCGATTCAGCAATCCAATATGGTTCTCTGTATAGGCAGATATGATATATTCCTGTTTCATCTTAATTGTTTCATAAAAAATTATACTCTTTCATTTATTTCCCATTTGGATTTTCCAAAATAATTTCAGCAACCGATGCGCCTGAAGGCACCATAGGGAACACATTGTCTTCTTTCTCAACCTTTATTTCAAGCAGGTAAGGACCTTCATGTTTGATCATTTCCTCCACCGCTCCATCCAGGTGAGCACGTTCAGAAACACTTTGTCCGCTAATGCCATAGGATGCTGCCAAAGCCACGAAATCAGGGCTAAGCATCTCTGTGAAAGAATATCTGCTTTCAAAGAAAAGCTCCTGCCACTGGCGAACCATTCCCAGAAAATGGTTATTCATAATGACGATCTTAACAGGTAGTTTTTCCTGTGCGATGGTACCTAATTCCTGAAGGGTCATCTGGAAACCACCATCTCCAATCACAGCAAACACCTGACGATGAGGGCACCCAAACTTGGCACCTATGGCTGCTGGCAGACCGAATCCCATTGTTCCCAGCCCGCCTGAAGTTACCGATGATCTGGATTTTGCATACTTAAAGTAACGGGAAGCAATCATCTGATGCTGACCAACATCTGTAACAAGAATAGCATCGTGCTTAGTTTTTTCAGTAATCATTTCAACCGCTTCGCCCATTGTAAGTCCTTCTTTGGTGGGATGGATGTCTTTGTTGATTACCTTTTC
>JBFHER010000143.1:0-9692 GCA_041584055.1 Bacteroidales bacterium | reverse complement strand
CGAACGGGCACATTTTCCAGTCTGGCAGGCAGCACACTGGTTGGATGCAAAATTTTCGCTCCAAAATACGCAAGCTCAGCTGCCTCATCAAAAGAGAGCTGTGCAATGGGCTTTGTATTTTCAACAATCCGTGGATCATTGTTATGCATACCATCAATATCCGTCCATATCTGAATCTCTTCGGCTTTCAATGCTGCTCCAATAAGAGAAGCACTGTAATCAGAACCACCACGTTTCAGGTTATCAATCTCTCCTTTCGGATTGCGACAAATAAATCCCTGCGTAATGTAAATTTCTGCATTCGGGAATTTCTCTAGTTGACTGGCAATTCCTTCACGTATTAATCCCATGACAGGCTCACCATTTTCATCTATTCTCATATAATCCAGTGCCGGGATCAAAGCGGAAGAAATACCTTGTTCCTGTAGTAGATAATACATAAGATGGGTAGAAATGAGCTCCCCCTGGGCTAAAACTTCTTTTTCCCCTAAGATATCAAAATTATTTCCTGCAATTTTTCTCAAGGTGTTGAAACGATCTAGCACCAAAGTATGTCCGGCGGCATTTTGAACTGTATCTTTAAGCAGTTCATCAACAACGGCATTGTACTTTTCTTCTAAACGCTGAATTAACTCCAAAGCGCCAGATTTATCTTTCTTGTAGAGGGAATCAGATATTTCAACCAAACTATTTGTTGTTCCTGACATCGCGGACAAAACAACAACCTTTTTCTCTCCATTGTTTATAAGTGATGCAACACTTTTAATTCTTTCAGCAGAACCAACAGAGGTTCCTCCAAACTTTAAAATTTTCATTTTATCTTTAATAATTTACAATTTCGCGCTTTGATCTCCTTTTTCTCTGCCTGCAAAGATAAGAAATTATCTTTTGTCAGAAGGAAGTCAAGAAAATATCGAAATCCACCGTTGATTTTATTTTCATTGATCGTAAAACATTTAGCGCAGCAGAGAATCTCATATTAGTCAGCTGGAATTTATAATGCATCGATGCCAGACACTGGTTTATCACAAACGAGTTCGTTGCAGCAGCTTTAACAATAGTCTGCAATTATCTTTCTATTTCCTCACCACTCAAATCGCCAATAATCTTACCTTTGTGCCCAACAAATGAAAAATTGGTCAAACATACCCTTTCAGCCGAAAAAAATTCCATTTTTTTATGGATGGATTAGCGTTTTTGCAGGGACAATCGGCATTCTGTTCAGTATCCCTGGCCAAACCATGGGAATTTCAGTATTTACTGACCACTTAATCAATGCGTTGGATTTATCCCGTGACGCTTTAAGCTTTGCATACATGATAGGAACAGGGGCAAGTGCTCTTGTTTTAACATTCGCAGGAATATGGTACGATCGCTTTGGTGCTAGACTTGTTTCCATTGGAGCCGCAGCAGGCCTATCGTCAGCATTGATTCTTGTAAGTTACAGTCCGGAATTGGTTAAAACACTATCCACCTGGGTGCCTGTTCAAGATTCCGTCCTTGCATTTGTTGTGATAAGCTTTGCGTTTTTTGCAATTCGATTTACAGGGCAAGGTGTTTTGACCATGGCTTCAAGAAACTTAATGATGAAATGGTTTGATCAATGGAGGGGAAGGGCTAATATGATCAGCAGCATATTTGTTTCACTTGGATTTTCAATTGCACCACTCCTTTTATCTGGCTTAATCGATGAATACCATTGGGATGGAGCATGGCGTGTAATGGCCCTGATCATTGCCTGTTTTATTATTTTCGCATTTATTTTTTATCGTGATAATCCAGAGGACTGTGGTCTCATTCCGGATGGCAGGCTGCTAAAGAGCAGAAGAAATCAGGCCAAAAATTTTCAAACCCGTCGTCAGTACACATTAAAAGAAGCCCAAAAAACAAGGGCCCTTTGGGTATTTTCTGGAATATTTGCCTTTTACAGTTTTTTCATCACTGGCTTTACATTCAATGTAATTTCGATCTTTGCAAGCTTTCATTATTCAGAACAAAAGGCGCTGGCCATCTTTATTCCCACATCAGTCATTGCAATCACAGTATCAACCATTGCCAACCTGGTCAGTGACTACACCCGTCTTCAAAACCTGTTATTTATAATGCTTGCAGGTGCATTTATGTCCTCAGGCGGACTGATTGCACTGGGATCGTCATTGGGCTATGTGCTTTTTATCATTGGCAATGGTTTGATGGCGGGCATCTTTACAGTGCTTGTTTCGGTCACCTGGCCCCGCTTTTATGGAAGAAAGCACCTTGGCGCAATTTCAGGATTTAGCTCTTCTTTTATTGTTATGGCCAGTTCCTTAGGCCCCTTGTATTTTAGTAAAATATTTACACTCACCGGCCACTATACCGTCGCAGGTCTCATTGGCATGGTAATCGTTACCTTGTTATTTATTGCTTCATTTAAAGCTAAAAATCCGCAATAAAAAAAAAGCAACATTCTAAAATAAAATGTTGCTTTTCTAAATCTTTAAAGTGTTGTTTACACTTCGTTCTTTTGCTGTGTTAATATACTTTCTGCGAAATCAAGAATTTTCGTATCGTCCAATACAACAATACCGCCATTAGGTCCTGGTTCGAAATGGACACCAGCACTTCTCCCATCTTTAAAATTATAGCCACCGAAGTAGTTACGTACTGTTTCTACCTTCATGTCCAATTCGTCAGCAATTCTGCGCATGCTGCCATCAGGTAAGCTGTCTTTGATCTTCCTGAGTTCATTAAATGTGAGTGTTTTTGTCATAACTCTATAAATTTTTTGAATGAGTTAACCTGTTCATTGCTTTAAAGATATAAATATTATATGCATGTCAAAAATTATGGCTGATAAAAAATGTTAAGCTGTGAGAACTATTCTGAATCAAAATGGATTCAAAACCTTTATTCAAAAGCAGCTACATAAAAAAGGTGTTTTACGACATAAAGTCAATCAGATAAGTGGATCCATTCCAGAAGAAAAAAAGACAAAGAATAAAAATGATCATTACAAAGTAAACAGAGGTCTTTCGATATCCTGTTCTGGTAAAATTTGACAAACTGCGTTCAGATCCAATGGATGAAAAAGCCGGCATTTTCTCAATTAAAAAAAGATAGAGCAAATAGATTCCCCATCCCAACAATCCCCCTAAAAGACCTCCCATTATAACATCCATCGGAAAATGGACCCCGAGATAGATTCTGGAATAGGCATTCATTCCGGCCCAGATTAAGAGGGTAATTGAGAGCCAGAAATTGCGAACAAGCAAAGAAATAAAAACGGCCACACCGAAGGTGTTAGCAGCATGGGACGACACAAAACTATACAAACCACCCCTATAAGCATTCACAATGTGGATATCATACATCAGAGAAGGATCACGGGAAGGTCGCAAACGCCCAACCAGATCCTTAATAAAACCTGACACCTGATCCGCAAAAACAACAGTAATTGCAAGCATCAATAAAATAACAATGCTTTCACGTCCTTTATTTTGAATGATTAATAAGAGTATTGCAAAATACAGAGGCAACCATGCGATCTTATCAGATACCATCCACCAAAAACCATCTCCCAGTGGTGAGTGTAAATCATTAAGTGATTTGAAGAGATCGATATCAATCTCTGCAACCCAGTCAAAAAATGCCATAACTATTTATTTCCTTAACGCACAATATAATACTTTTCATTTATGTACAAAACAAATTTGATACCTTTTCGCTTTTAAAAAATTCAGGTTATCTTTGAGTTTCAAAAATTGCTGTTTATGTTAAGATTACTGTTGAAACTCCCCATATTTTTAGTCCTCTTATTTTTGAGCAATGCCTTATCATTAAGCGCGCAAACAAAATTAAGTGCTGATGCTGAAGAAGCTTATCGTTTGGGAGATTATGTAACTGCGCTAAACCTCTACGGGGATGTTTTGAAAAGCTATCCGACCAATGCCATTTACAATCACCGTTACGGTGTATGCTTATATGAAACCAATGAAAATATTGATTTAGCGGAGAAACACCTAAAAATATCTTCATCCAAGGGAATCCGTTTGTCAAATTATTATTTGGGCAAAGTGTACCTCAAAAAGTACGAA
This sequence comes from Bacteroidales bacterium, assembly GCA_041584055.1. Lineage (GTDB taxonomy): Bacteria > Bacteroidota > Bacteroidia > Bacteroidales > UBA5342 > JBFHER01. The sequence continues at coordinate 5,619 of JBFHER010000143.1, read as the reverse complement.
TTTAGACGAGCCATCGAATATCTTGAGGCATATAGCAGATACCTTCGTCCGTCCGATGAACGTCAGAGCATTGTTCAGGAGGAGTTGAATCGTTGCAACAAGGGGCTTGAAATGATTGAAAAGACAGAGAAGATTGAGATTTTAGATACCTTGATTGTTTCAAAGTCGGATTTCATGCGATATTACGATATTAGTCCCGAAGCGGGATCTTTCTCAAAGCTCAGCGTTGATGGTCGTTCGGCTCCCGACTCTCTGTTCATCCTCTTTATGCCGGAACGAAAGGACAGGTGTTACTACTCAACTCTGGACATGGACAAAGGAACACGTAACCTTGCCATGCGTAATAAATTACTGGATACATGGTCAGAAGAAACACTTCTGTCGGAATTCATTAACACAGATAAAAATGAAATCTTACCATTTGTTTCTTCCGATGGGATGACACTTTATTTTGCATCGGATGCACATGATGGTTTTGGAGGCTATGATATTTTCGTTACACGCTACAATCAGGGAACGAAATCCTTTTTACCTCCAAGAGCACTTCCCATGCCGTTTAACTCCCCAGGTAATGATCTTTTTTATGTGATTGATGAAGCGCGAAATACGGGATGGTTTGCATCTGACAGGCACAACAAACTGGATGAAATCACAATTTATAAGTTTAAACCAGGCACAAGTAAAGAACTGGTTTCAACAGACGATCAGGCAAAGTTAAGAGCCGCAGCATTGATCAACGAGTTTGCTTTTGCAAGTCGCAAGACGGTGTTTATCAGTTCTCAACAGGCGGAGCAAAAAATGAAAGACAGAGCCCCAGGTGGCGTGGTGCACTTTGTTTTAAATGATTCAACCATTTACCATTCTTTAGCTGATTTTAAAAGTCTCAAAGCCCGCAGGCAATATGAGGCGTATTTAAATTTGAATTTAAAATCAGATTCAGTTCGTACAGCAATGGATCTTCGTCGGTCAGAATATAGCAAGTTGGAAGATGACAATGAACGGAAGCGGGTGGCTGATGAAATTGTGGCTTTGGAAAACCAGCATTTCGCCTTAAAGGAAGAAATTAAATACGCAGAAAAAGAAACCCGCAAACTTGAATGGGAAGTCATTCATGGGGAACTGGTGAATACTGAGGAAAATGATGTTCCCTGGAAGGAAGCACCGCTACAGATTAAACTGCCTGCGGTGATTGTTCCAACGTTCTATAACAAAGATCTGGACTACATTTACAAGGAGGTATTTAACCTGATAGAAATAAAAGAACTCCAGGCTGCAGAAGAAAAGAAACTTGAAGCTGACAATCTTGTTTTAGCCTGGCAAAAAACTTTGCAGGCTTTAAATCCGGATAAAACCATGTCTCCACAAACGTTCTTTTCTGAGTTGATTCACCGGGACAGTTCGTTCACCCAGGAACCCACCAAAGAAGAAATGGCCAGGGCTTCCCTGGAACAGCGAAATCAAAGTACAATTCGTTACAGTGAAGCACATTCCATGCGTTACCATACCTTTTTAAATAAAGTTCAATTGGATGCAGAACAGGTAAGTGATCCACAAAAAGCCAGAGATGTACAACGTTTAATACGCGAAGCCAAGTTTAATTTCTACGATGCGGGCCCGCTTAACAACCCGAAAAACTCTTTTAATCATTATAATTTTGATCAGGTTCAGGAAGCTTTGGGCAAATTGGAGCGTGCAAATGATTATCTGGAACGCGCGCTTCTGATTTGTTTTAAAGAAAAAGTAGATCAGGGAAACGTTTCAATCAGCAACGAAGCGTATGATACACTAAAGAAAATGGATCAACAAAAAATTGCATTCACTGGCACTCCTCCGAATGAGGGGCTCATTCAAAAGCCTGCTAAAGAAGCATTGCCTGACTTGTTTTATAAAGTTCAGATTGGTTTGTACCGAGGTGAACCAAAGGAAGAACTGGTTAAAAAAATTCCACCAATAAGTTTCGAAGTGATGGAAGGACAAAACCTGAAACGTTACTATTCCGGGTTTTACACAAACAAACAGGAAGCAATTGAAATGGCAATGGAACTGGATGCTATTGGTTTTCCTGGTGCCTTTGTTGTACCTTACGTAAAAGGGAAACGATCCACATGGGACGATGTAAGAAACTACCTAAAAACGCAATAAGATGGCTGTTACAATAACCGTATTACTTATTCTTACCGGAATTTTCTTACTTTTACTTGAAGTGCTGGTTTTACCGGGGATATCGATTGCCGGAATAGGAGGTGTTCTTTTTTTAATTGCCGGCGTTATTTATTCCTATAATTCGTTTGGCTCCACCGGAGGTCATGTGACACTTGCAAGTGCATTTGTTTTAGTTGGACTAAGTGCAATTTTCACTTTCCGCTCCAAAACATGGAAGAAGGCCATGCTTGACACACAAATTGACAGTAAAGTGGATGTAATGAAAGATGTGGATGTTGCGATTGGCGATGAGGGAATTACGATTTCACGATTGGCTCCCATGGGAAAAGTAAAGGTGAATAACAAATACCTTGAAGCAAAATCTCTTCAGGGTTTTATTGATGAAAAAACCGAGATTGTGATTGTAAAAATTCAATCATCAAATATAATTGTGAAACCTAAAAAATAATTGAAATGGAAAATCTTCAAAGTATTGGTACAATTGGACTCATTGCTGTTCTGATCGTACTATTTATCGTGTTCCTTTATTACGTGCCAATCCTGTTGTGGTTTTCTGCACTGGTATCAGGGGTTCGAATTTCACTGATTCAATTGGTATTAATGCGTATCAGAAAGGTGCCGCCAACGGTGATTGTAAGGGCCATGATTGAAGCGCATAAAGCCGGTTTAAAAAGTGTAAAGCGGGATGATCTGGAAGCTCACTTTCTTGCGGGTGGACATATTGAGCAAGTGGTTCATGCCCTTGTATCTGCCAGCAAGGCCAACATCGATTTAACTTTCCAAATGGCAACAGCCATCGACCTTGCAGGACGTGATGTATTTCAAGCGGTGCAGATGTCGGTTAATCCTAAGGTGATTGATACACCTCCAGTAACAGCCGTTGCAAAAGATGGCATTCAGTTGATTTGTAAAGCGCGTGTTACTGTTCGTGCCAGCATCAAGCAGTTGGTTGGTGGTGCTGGAGAAGAAACTGTTTTAGCCCGTGTAGGAGAAGGAATCGTCTCATCCATAGGGTCTTCCGAGAGTCACAAGGGCGTTCTCGAGAATCCTGATTCTATTTCTCGTGTGGTACTTGAAAAAGGACTGGATGCAGGAACTGCATTTGAGATCCTTTCCATCGATATTGCTGATATTGATATAGGGAAAAACATTGGTGCAGTACTTCAAACAGATCAGGCAGAAGCAGATAAGAAAATTGCACAGGCCAAGGCTGAAGAACGGCGTGCCATGGCGATTGCTGCGGAACAGGAAATGATTGCAAAAGCACAGGAAGCACGGGCAAAAGTGATTGAAGCTGAAGCTGAGATTCCCCTTGCAATAGCCGAATCATTCAGAAGTGGAAATCTGGGCATAATGGATTACTATAAGTTCAAAAATATTGAAGCTGACACCAACATGCGTCAATCAATTTCAGATGCAAGTTCTGACGAAACATCTGACATTTAAACGATTTAATACAACAAAGAAAGGGAGGGTATCCAAAGTTGGATACCCTCTTTTTGTGTCCTTATTATAAGCATGCCTTTGGCACCTCAGTTATCAATCAATTCAGCTCTGGGGATGTAACGCCAGGTCTTATAACATGCACCGTTTGACATATATTTTCACTAACATGTTATGCAATATATGTTTTCGTGCAAGCATCTCAGAACAAGTTGCTTGCAATCGCTATTGTGCAATATTAAAACCGTTTATAACTCAAGCCCTGTGAGAGAGCAGGCATAAAAAAAGCCACTCGAAACGAGTGGCTCAGTACACTTATATAAATATTCTCTATGGTTGATAATCCACCTTTTTAACTGCAATCACCTGACCTGCACCTGAACCAAAGTCTGAAACATCTCCTCCATTATACAGCCCGGTTCCCACAATATACATAAACTTTGTTTCTGCCGCTGTTGGATGGGAACTGCTTGTCCAGTATGTTGCATCCAGATTCCATACATTTGTTAAATGAAAAGCATTTGTAACAATTGCGGCCATTTCCTGATGCGTTGGCATCCGGTACCCAATATTGTCTAATGTAGTTACTGCGGTAGAATATGAAAGAACTGTATTAAATGCGTCATCCATAATTACTTCATCTTTTACCACAAGTACGCTTGTGTCGGGATAAACCGCTACAATTACATCTCCATTGTACACTTCCCCAAGCATTGGCATTTTAACTGCTTCAGCACTTCCTGTGGCAGCATTTTGCCATGTAGGTTCACCACCACTAACCGTTAGAACCTGATTCTCTGCCCCTTTTGCCAATGCTGTCCAGTTAGCCCCATTAAAATAAAGCAAATCTCCGGTGGCAGCACCACTGATATCCAGATCTGAAGCTTTATCAACAGATCCTGCTTTTGACGCATAATTTGCCAAAGGCATCCAGTTAAACCTCACTGCACCCATCACGTCAGTACCCAAAGTCACTTTCAAGAAATAAGGACCGTCGCTCCAGTCGATGGCGGCAAATGTTCCCGAGGTGGCCGTCCCGTCTCCAACAATCAGATTCAACACCCCAAAGGCAGTTGATGTTGCGCCCGTATGAACCTCCGAATATACAATGATACCGGTCTCGCTTCCCTGAAGTATATCAAACTTCACGTCCACGGATTCATCTGTTAAAATTAGACCCGATCCATTTCTCAGAACGGTTTGATAGTTAAATCCCTGTGCATTCAAAGACGCAAAGGTCAAAATAAACAGACTTAGCAATGTTAGTCCCTTTTTCATTTGATTATAATTTTTGTGTTTTTATGGTATTTATACGTTTTCCGCTACTTTTATCAATGGCATGTATGAAGTAAGTCCCTGATTTAAAACCGGACATATCCACTTTCAGCTGCATGGCTTCCATTTCAAGGGTTTTTATAAGTTGCCCTGATAAACTAAAGACTCTCAATTCAACTTTTTGTTCTTCAGCGTTCCTTAAAACAATTGTTAGAACGTCTCTAACCGGATTTGGATAGGCATCCATTGCCAACTTAGCAGTCACATTCTCGGGTACCATCACGCCAACTAATTCAGCACCCTGATGAAATCCCTGACTGAGAATGCTGTTGCCCGTAGTACCTCCAAATGTGTTGATTGCTAATTCACTTATTGTAAAATCTCCTGCAAAGCTACTTCCTCCATAGGTTCCGCCCATAGAAGAAATCACAGTTCTACTTGCCTGATACGCCTGGGCATGCACCTGATTTAGGGCACATCCAAACACAAAAAGTATTATGGTTATAAGCAATTGTTTCATAAATTCACCTCATTTGTTAATTCAAAGTTAATTATTTAATTTAAAACCGCAATAGATTAGCAAATATTTAACACTTGCTATGGCCATACTTTCAGTTTGTGATAGACTTTAATTTGAGACTCACCCGGCGTATTGATTCTAATTTGCCCAGGCGTTTTCAACACTTTACCGTCAATGATCAGAACACCGTTCATCACCTCAAAGGATGCATTCTTATT
>JBFHER010000142.1:0-9754 GCA_041584055.1 Bacteroidales bacterium | reverse complement strand
GATTACTGAACATGATGTAATCGCCGTTCTCAAGACTGCCCAGTTCTTTGTTTCCATCAACATCCGTAGTTGCAGTTGCCACAGTCCCCTTTTCACCATCGTTAATCTCAGCTTCAAAGCGTTCGTAAGGATTGGTTGGCCCTTTTATAAATTCATCTGAGAACTGAATCCAATTTAAATTAATGCCACCGCCAAAATAGAGATAAACGTCCTGTACACCGGTGATGTCCTTCTCCATGCGCACCAAAAACTCCTCCCATTTGGTCCATCCTCCAGTTCCCGGGGCAACAACGGATGCAATTAAAGTCCCTTCCAGCGGGTGATCTAACATCACATTGACATACCCGCCCGTTGATGCTGAAGCAATACTAAACTTCACACTCAAAGGCGCGATTGATGTAAAATCGACATTGCTTAAACGAATCCAGTCACCTTCTTGAATTGACCCTAAATAATAGTCCTCGTACAATTGTACCCCGTTCATATCACAATAATCTTCCGCCTGAATCTGGCTGTAAGCGTCATAAGAACTTCTTGCACACTGATCATCTGAGAAATAGAATCGATCAATTTTCATCAACTGCTCTGCTGTCCCTTTAAATACAAAGTAAAGGTCATGCATTCCTTCAATATCCGTGGGCGAACCGCCGATGAATGTTTCGTAAGTATCCCAACTTCCGGTATTTGTAACTTCAACAGACATCAACAAAGCGCCATCAACAGATCCACTTCGCACTTCAATCGTTCCTCCTGCTGAGTTTGAGGACGCAAAGACCTCAATTGAATTGTAGTTTCTATCACCACTAAAATCTACATTTTTAAACACCACATAGTCGCCATCGCTGATGTCACTTATACTTTGGTTAAAGGTAGAGCGCGCTTCAAGGGAAATGCCTGAAGAATCGCAGAAATTTTCAGCTTCAAAGGGATAAATAGGATCTAAAGCACTTTGAAAACACTGAACATTTGTGAAACTTATTTCATCAAGATTAAATAACAGGTCTCCTGTGCCAAGAAACACCAAATAAATATCGCTTGTACCAGTTACTGTATCATCCAGGGCGATGGTTGAAGTTTTCTCATACATTCCCAGACTTCCCGTATAGGGCACTGGAATTGTTCCAAGCAAATCACCGGAGGGGCTTCCCTTTCTAATTTCAATTGAAGCATCCTCTACAACGGCTCCAACGATTGCTTTCACCGCGTTCATGTTAGTTAAATCAATTGAATTAAAGCTTATCCAGTCACCACTTTGAATGTTTGATACAGCATCATTGTTATTGTCAATCAACTCAGTTTCAACACCCGACATGTTATCGTAACACTCCGCTTCGATATCCCCGGGAGTATTTGCGCACAGTAGGTCAAAAATACAATCAGACAAGGTAACATTGTTTCCCGATCCTTTGTCAATGACGGGTCCACAGCTGGTGATTGTATTACCACTGGAGGTTGATTCTAAAAGAATGGGATACTCGGTTTCATTCACAATGGTAGAACCACTTCCTGTAACAACGATGGCGCGTTCTGTTTTATCAAGCGGGCCCGGTGCTCTGTGGAATACAATGTTGTGATTTCCTCCATCAATATCCGCAATGTTATGCGGCCCTGTAGCATTGGGCGAAGGTAAAATGGTTAATTCAACCTTTGTATTTTTCCTGTTTAATCGGTAGTTAAGTAGTGTTGTGTAGGTAAAATTTCCCGATGAATTTATAATTTCGCCTCCGGTTTGCGTGTTGTAGTTTGTCAATCCACAGTCGATGGCTGTTGAGTTGCTAACCTTTGCATCTCCCCCCAAATACAAGCGAATGCCGCCTCTCATCTTTTTCACCGTACAGTTTTCAACGGTAATGCTTCCCGGAATACTATACATTCTAATACCATCCTCACACAGGGAGTGAAATTCGTCGGTGGGTAATGCCCTGTAGTCGTCAAAAGGCATTTGATAATTCGACAGGAAAGGTAAATCGTAGGTGTTTGTTTCTGTGTACATCTCTTTCGTTGCCCGCACCCGACCTTCCACGTATGTATTTTTTATTACGGTTTTATCAGCATCACCCTGCATGAAAATACCATGACCGAAAGCGCGTTGCTGCACCTCCACACTGTCCAGTGTATTGCTAATCCCGTTAATTAAAATACCACATCGTTTATTCAAGCCAAAAGTATTTCCAGCGCCAATGCCATAAGTGCTTCCATAGCCATAAGGAAATGATCCCCTTACAGTTAATTTAAGCCCTTGTACTAAATTGCCGGTTCCACCAATTCTCAAAACAGGATCTCCACCGAGCCCGTGTGCCTGATTGGCCCGATCCTGATTGTAAGCGCTAAAATCAGTGACTTCTGTCATCCCATTTCGGTAGGTATCCTCAAATTCACCCCCGATGATTGTGTTGTTATTACCGGAAAGATCCAGATAGCTTTCGCTCACACATCCCACCGGAACCTTGATATACACATCTGTAAGCACAATTGTGTTGTTTGATCCTGAAAAGGTAACTATTCGGGAATTCGACGACAAATCCTCCCAGTTATAGTTTCCAGGAGTCATAACAATTGTTTGATTACTCAACTGAACCGCAGTTCTTAGAGCTGCCAGTGAATTAACCACTGTTTGTGCTTTTGCAGAAGTCAACGAAAACAGTGCAATAACAAATAGCACTGTTTTGTAACAGGCAGATACCTTCCTTATATGATACATTTTTTTTAACGCTTACATTTTTACAACTCCATCCAGTTCACTTGCTTCCAGTCTTCTTTTATGTAATCTTGTGGCGTACCACTTGTGGATCGACCATTTTTAATGATTAGACTGATTTCATTCTTCAGTGCTTCCACCACATCCGGGTGTTCAAAATAAAGATTCGTGGTTTCAGAAGGATCGTTTTCCATGTCATAGAGCTCAAAAATTGCATCCCCATCAGCGGGCTCAATCCATTTCGGCTCCAATGATCCACCCGAACCACGGAACATATTCAATTTCCATTTTCCTTTTCGTATGGCAAAATGCCCGTCGAAAGCATGGTGAATAACTGCACGGTCTGCCTGATAGGCATCCTTGCTTTTATCCGTTAAAAGCGGATACAAGCTGTAACTATCCACACCTGCATTATCAGGTATCTCTGCACCAACAATGTCCGCAATCGTAGCCATAAAATCCACCTGGCATACCGGCTCATCCACTTTGCTTCCTGCCTGTATTACTTTTGGCCAGCGCATAAGGAATGGCACACGATGTCCACCTTCGTAAATATCACGTTTCCCACCTTTAAAATCCATACAACTGTAGTGTTGATATGTGTCACGCTGGTACACATAATTACTTTCTGCACCATTATCGGCCGAAAAGATGACCAGCGTATTCTCCTCAAGGCCATTGGCTTTTAAAGCCTCAAGCACCTGCCCTACACGAAAATCTGTTTCTTCCATAAAATCGCCATAGTTGCCACATGCGCTGCGTCCCTGAAAATCGGGATGTGTACAGTGCGGTAAGTGCGGACTCGTTAAAGGGAAGTACAAAAAGAATGGTTTCCCATTTTTTGCGTCCTTTGCCGCTCTATTAATGTAATCCACTGCTTTTGAAGCAAAAGTTTCAAGCACATACTCATCGTTAAAAGAGGGTGCGACTTCAACAAAGCCCTTTTTGTATGTGGATTCATAAGGTGGTGTCATGCGGTAGGTACGTGGTGTTACATTGTTTTTCTTTTTTGTAAACAATACCGGAGGATCTGTCACTCTATCGTTTTCCAAATATGTTAAAACACCAAAGTTCATGGATGCAGCAATACCGAAAAAATAGTCAAAACCTTTTTCAACAGGTCCTTCAGTAAACGGTTTCGACCAATCACGACCTTCTCCTGTTTGTCCTTCGAACTCCATTTGAAGGTGCCACTTTCCTACCATGGCCGTGTTGTATCCTTTCTCTTTAAGCATGGATGCAATGGTCATCCTGTCCTTTTCGATCAAACAGGGACCATCCGCATTCAGTACCCCTTTTTTAAGGGAAGTACGCCAGCTGTAGCGACCTGTCAACAAGCTATATCTGGAGGGAGTGCACACGGCATCACTGCTGTGACCATCTGTAAAAACAAGGCCTTCATTCGCGAGACGATCCATGTTCGGTGTTTGAAATTTCGCTTCGGGATTGAGGGCACTTACATCACCATAGCCCTGATCATCCGTATAAATGATTACAATGTTTGGATTTTCACTGACCTTGTTTTCTTTCGACTGACAAGCTGAAAACAGCATTAGTCCAAGTACGGCTATAACAACACTAAATTTGTTCATTATTATAAAAATTTAAATTCTATCTCATTTCTTTCAACCTGTTTTTCAGTAACATCACCGACTGCTAAAAAAACAGATCCTTCTGAAGGGCAAACCTACATTAACATTCAAACATAGTTATTCCAATCGAATTTACAAACATAGCTCAACTGGAGCAAAATTAATACAGAGATTATCTCAAACAATACAATGGATGTTGCATACGGTATAAATTAACTTTATTCTACTTGTATGGTTTTCTGTTTTATCCCTGGCCTGGGTGGTCTTGCGTACCAGGGATCAATATCAAAGTTTGTGGTGCTTTTTTAAATAAATTTAGCACAAAGCTTCATGGGCAGGTATCAAAAAAAAGAGAGTGCCCATCACCGGACACCCTCTTTATATTTTTATATGATTCTTTCCGTAAACAGGATTTATCTCCTCACCGGAAAAATACATTTCACTTCTCTGGCTGCTATTTGTTAGGCAAATACCAGTTCTCCCTGTTCATGTAATAATTTTTCACCATCGATTTCATCGCAGGATCTGAATACTTTCTTGCAATGATTGAACTAATGTATTCTTCGGGATTATCACGTCGTTCAGCCACACGAATGAGATCAGACATTCGTTTTCCTTCAAACGCACATTCCATGGCCTTTTCCTCGATAATAAAATCCTCAATCCGTTCAACTTGCTCTGCAAGCGGAATCGTATCAGGTACAACCCTTGGGGCTAAACCAACACGCCCCCGTATACCACGGTTTGCTACCCAGTATCCAAAATCATTCGGACGTGTTCCGGGAGCTTGCGAAAAGATACCACTGTTTAACAACATCATAGCCACATCAGAACGACCGTTGCGATTTAAGGCTTCAGCCAACAACAAATGCACATCTCCAGCTCTTTGAAGAATTACATCGCTGCTATAAGGGTCTGATGAATTGATGGAGTACTTTTTTATAAAATGCATATTATTCACAATTGAAATCGAGTCATAATCCACATAATCAAAGGTGTAGAAAAATCCCCTGTGAATATCCCCAAAATAATCTGTTTTACCTGCAGGCTTGGCTGTAAAAAAGGAATCCACCAAATGTTGAGCCGCCTTCACCATGTACTTATCGGTTGGTAAAAAGTACTGAACGATTGGATTGGGTTGTCCATCATTGATACTATATGGAATAACACACACGTTCTCGCTGTATTGATTCTCAGCATTCCTGAAAATATTGTCCCAACTATTTGTTCCGAAATCGCCGGTCACCTTATAAACTGTACTAATACTCAGGCCACTAATTTCGTTTAAGCCAATTGAATTACTCGGCACTGACTCCATGCCTAATTTTAAGTACTTAACCGCATTTTGATAATCTCCTAATTCCAGGTACATCTCACCCAATACGGCTTTGTAATTTGGAAATTGCGTATATACATTCTCCTTACGGGATAATCCACCTTCCCAAATCACTGAATCATTATGAAACTGGTCGATTAACACAGTTAACAACTCTGTCTTATTAAGCTTGTTACCTTCTAGCTGCTCTGGTAATTCCTCCAGGTTATCTTCAAGGTAATTTACTTCACCATAATTTCTGATGATGGCAAGGTAGCACCATGCTCTTAAACCATACAATGTGGCACGCATATCGGAGAGTTCATCATCCAGGAAGTCCCGATCCCGATCTGCAGCATTCTGAATTTGTGTCAGCACCTCGTTCACATTGATAATGGTTCTGTAATAACCCGATTTATCTAAAAATGGATTTTCAGCACGCATGTTCAGGTTTCCTATTTCAAGCAGATCTGAGCTGGCATTATCATTCAGCACCATCTGGTCGCTTCGCAAGCCATCCACCAAAATCGAGTTGGCTGCCACATCCTGTAAGTTAATTAAAGTGCCATAAAAGGAGGCCTGTGCATCAATATAATCTTTATAATGCTCATCCTCTGTAATGCGCTCTCCCACCTCCACGTTAAAAAACTCATCGGAACAGGAAGCAAAGGCAAGCATCAGGCAAGCCAGGCCAAAGTATTTAACTTTTGTATAAATTTTATTCGTCGTCATCTTGCTGGTTTTAACTGATTATAGATCTAGTTTTAATCCTACAATAAATTTTCTGGATTGAGGCATTTGACCATAATCCACTCCTTTATTAAAGATACTATTACTGTACATAAACTCCGGATCGTATCCTGAATACTTTGTAAATGTAAACAGATTTGTGGCTGTTGCATAAACGGTCCAGCCTCTAAATCCTAATAACTTAGGCATGTCGTAGCTAACGGTTATATTTTTAACCCTTACGTAAGATGCATCTTCGATCCATCTGTCAGAAAACACTGTATTCCCTGTTGGGTCGCCATATGACACCCGCGGCATTGTGTTGCTTGTTCCGGCACCATTCCATCTTTCATTAACAGAAGTTAATTGATTTGAATAGTCGCTCATTGATTCGGTTAAATAACGAACGTAATTAAAGGCATCGTTCCCAAAGGAATAATTAATTTGTGCCGACACCTGAAATTTATTAAACCTCAATGCTGTGAAAAAACCTCCAAACACATCCGGATTTGGATTTCCAATAACCACCATATCGTCGCTATTAAGAATGCCATCTTCTACATGATCGATGTACTTAACATCACCAGCCTGCATCATTGGACCGTTCGGGCCACTTATCAGATTTGCTTCTGCGTCGGATTGATAAATACCATCGGTCTCATATCCGAAAAAAACGTTTGGAGCTTCACCCTCTCTGGTAAGCATTGACCCGCCTACAAAGTTGGTTACAACCTGATCAACACCATCGCTTAAAAAGCTTAATTTTTTTAGTTCGTTGGATTGCATGGCTGCAGTTGCGTTAATTGTCCACAACACCTTTCCAACATTCAACCGCGTATTCAGTGCCAGTTCCACACCTCTTGATTGTAAATGTCCACCATTGTCAATATAATTGGTGTAGCCCCATTGTTGTGCCAACGCCTGATACATCAGCAGGTTGCTCACATCAGATTGATATAAATCCACAAACAGGTTTAAGCGTTGACGGAACATTGATAAATCGATGCCAAAATTATAGGTAGACTTTTTTTCGATTTCCATGTCCGGATTAGCGATATCTTCTCTTACAATAACGCCCTGATCATTGAAAGACCGTCCTACATAATATAAATCAGCATAATCATAAACACTGCTGAACATATTACCAGTTAAGGCGTAGGATCCACGCAGCTTAAGGTCCGTAGTCAGCTGATATCCGGCAGAAAGTGAAGGAAAGAAATTATACCTTTGGTTTCCATCCAGTGCAGAAGAACCGTCATAAGAAAGATTTGATTCAAGATACACTTTATTTCTGTAGTTATAATTTATGCCTGCATAGTATGACACCCAAACACTACCACGTTGTTCACCATTCAATTCACGCAAATACTTCTCACTACCACCTTGACCGAGGTTGTTTATTTCGTCAGATGCAGTATTAAAATCAAGTGCTGTATTGTATTTATATTTGTTTTCCATGTAACGGAAACCGCCATTAACTGAATAATTATGTCCCTCAGTGGTTCTTTTTGTATAATTCAGGTTTGTATGGCTTTGCACCGATTGAAATTCGTTTACAAAATATCCAGGACTGTTTACCTTAAGCGAATCGCTTGTGGCTAACCCATCATCTCTTAAAAAGATATCTTCATGTGTATTGCCATAATCAATACCAACCAGTGTACTTAATTTCAAATTGTCGGTAAACGCGAAGTTTGCTTTAATTGAAGTTAAAAGGTTATAGTTAACAATGGTACCAAGCGGTTCGTCTACCACTACCTGAGGATTACTTTTCCCGGCAAAACCCACATCTTCGAAGAAAGGAAGAAAAGCACCTGTTGCTTCATCTCTACCGAGGGTTGTTGCCAATGGCGACTTAATCAATGCGGCAGTTAATGGGTTAACATTGCTTGTATATCCCTGGTTATGCACCTTCATATTGGCATAAGAAAGCTTCACGTTTGGTTGAATGGAGAATTTTTGGGAAATATTAATTCTACCATTGATCCGAAGGTTGAACCTGTTATATCCTGAATTATCATAAACACCTTTGTGATCTAAATATCCAGTGGAGATATTATAGGTTGCAATCTCATCCCCTCCCTTTAAAAAGAAATGATATTTCTGTAGTAAACCTGGCTTCAGCACGATGTCCTGCCAATCGGTGTTGTTATTGTATTTGTAATAATCCGTTACACCAACGCCACCATACAACCATGGGTACATTTGATCAATCTGCCCACTTGTATAGCCCTGACTTGTCAATGCGTCATTAAAATAACTTCTGTAGTCGCCGGGTTCCATAACGGACTGTTGCTCGGGGGTCAATGCGATACCGCCATAAGTTGAAAACTTGATGCGAGTACTTGTTTCACTTTCCTGCTCTGTATTTACATTAATCACACCACCTGAAGCGACAGAACCAAGGTAAGAAACCCCATCTTTCATCACAGTAATATCCTGAATGTCTTCCACATCCAACACGTCCAATGGGTTCAATGTGAAGCCTTCAATTAAGCTTGGGCCAACATTGCTATAATTATGAATCATCCCATCGATAAACATCAATGGCTCATTATCTGCCAAAAGGGAAGAGACACCCCGAATATTCAAATCAGCCCTTTGTCCAGGCATCGCAGATTTATTGGTAACGGCTAAGCCTGCCACCTTGCCCTGAAGGCTCTGCTCAAAAGAACTTACACTTGACATTTCAATGTCAGAAGGTTTAACAGCACCAAAGGCAAAATTCATTTGTTTCACTTTCTTCACATCCAGTGGAGAAACAACCAGATCATCGGTTGATCTGTACATTTGGGGAACAAGAACGATGTTAATGTTACTTTTTCCTTCAAGAAAAATATTTCGTTTTGTATAGCCCGGCATATTAACAATGATCTCAGCCTTTAAATCAGGGACCTCAATTGTAAATTTTCCTTCTTCGTTTGTACTTGTTGAAACCCCGGTTGAGGCAACTGACACAGAAGCCATTTCCAACCCTTTCCCGTTGTCAGAATCAACAATGGTTCCTTTGACCTCAACACTATTTACCTGCGCCTGCAGGAAGCCAAAAGGAAGCATCGCGAACAGACCAATAATCAAATAGATGGATCGTTTATTCTTTTTATGTAACATATTCATATAATATTATAGAATGTAAAGGTCTTAATTAACCACAATAAATTGTATGTCTCTCCAAAACATGGTTGTAAAACCAAGTGAAACCACTTTTATCTTGTGCGTTTTGGTTTCGCTAAACTCAAAGGTTCCAATACCAAACGGTCTACCCGTTGTTGTCAATGTGGCTTTTTTGCCATCCACATAAACAGCAAACTGATTTCCTGTTACACTCATGTTTAACACAATTTCATATTTTCCTTTCATGATTCTGGGTGTCGTAAACTCAATCCACCAAAAACCTAGCATGTTTAATGCGCCTAAGTT
>JBFHER010000141.1:0-9754 GCA_041584055.1 Bacteroidales bacterium | reverse complement strand
TATAAATATCTTCGCCAAACATGAAGGGAATTTGTGCCCCTCTCAATCGGCCATCCCCATGTTCTCCACTCAGGCTACCCCGGTGTTTCTTTACAAGGGCAGCCACATCCTGTGCAATGGATGCATAAATCTCCTTATCGGCCTTTTCCTTTAGGTTAAGAAGCGGTCGAAGATGAAGTTCACCAGTAGCAATGTGTGCGTAAAAAACACATTCCAGTCCATACTTCTCCAGAACTTTCTTAAAATCTTTTACATAAGCCGGCAAACGTTCAGGAGCCACCGCGGTATCCTCAATCACTGTAACACTTCGTTTGTCTCCAGGAATGTTTGACAACAATCCCAATCCTGCGGTGCGTAAGTTCCAAACCCGTTGAATTTTATCATTCCCGAAGACGAGAGGGAAATGATAGCCAAGCTTTTGTTGCTTTAAATCCGCAATAATCTTTTCCGCCCGAAGCTCCAATTCTTCCTGAGTGTTTCCGGTCAGCTCTATCACCAGCACTGCCCCTGGATTTCCTTCAAGCCAAAACCGATTTTTACGTTGCTCTATATTATCCCTTGTACACTCAATGATGATGTCATCCATCAATTCGATGGCAGATGGACTGTGCTTTAAAACAACGATGTTTGCTTCCAGAGACGCTTCCAATGTATGAAAATGTGCAGCAATCACCGCCTTCACAGGAGGTGGGAGCGGAACAAGGTTGATCTTCATCGCCCTTGTAAATGCCAGGGTTCCTTCTGATCCAGCCAACAGTTTTGCAAAATTAAACCGGCCTTTTCCACCAGGGAAAACCTCTGAATTCATAAGTGAATCCACAGCATAACCCATATTACGACGTGTCACTTTCTTTTCGGGATACACCTCCTCAATATTTTTTCGGAGACTTTCATCGTTTAAGCGATCACGAATTTGTCGATAAATTTTCGTTTCCAGAAGCGCTTCATCACCCTTACATTTCTCACCAAATTCAATTTTATCCAAGGCTTTAAAAGTGACCTCGCTGCCATCAGACAGGATGGTATCCACCTCCAGAATATGATCTCTCACACTGCCATAGACCAATGAATGCAATCCGCAGGAATTGTTTCCCAGCATCCCTCCCAAACGGCATCTGTTTGCAGTGGATGTTTCCGGACCAAATTGAAGTCCGTATTGTTTGAGCGACTGATTCAGCTCAGCCAAATTCACCCCAGGTTCAACCCACGCCCACTTTTCCTGAACGTTAAGCTCCAGAATCCGATTAAAATATTTGGTGATATCCATTACCACACCCGGCCCAACCACCTGGCCTGCCAATGAAGTGCCGGCGGCTCTGGGGATGACAGACGTTCTATTTTCAGCGGCAAATCGGATGATCTTTTGAATGTCTGATTTTGATTTTGGGATTGTGACCGCCAATGGTTTCTCCCTGTATGATGACGCATCGGTGGCATACAAAACACGATGTACATCATCATAATAAAGTTCACCTTCCAGAGAAGCTGCCAATTGATCAAGCTTCTCCAGCATCTCATTTTTCATCATTTGCTTCTTTCTCTAAAAAATCCAGTACATTCTTCACAGAACCATGCAAAAGCAAAAGGTTTCTGGCCCGTTCGGGTCCAATGGCAACCTCCTCCATAATCATTCTGGTTCCACGTTCAATCAACTTTTGATTGGTAAGCTGCATGTTTACCATTTTATTCCCTTTCACACGCCCCAGTTGAATCATCACTGAGGTGGTGATCATATTTAATATCAACTTTTGTGCAGTTCCTGACTTCATACGCGTACTGCCCGTGACAATCTCAGGCCCCACGATGGCTTCAATGGGGATGTCTACCTCAGCAGCCAGTTTTGATCCGGGATTACAGACAACACATGCCGTTAAGATGTTTTGCTTTCTGGCTTCACGAACCGCACCAATCACATAAGGTGTTCTACCGGATGCTGCAATTCCAACCACAGTATCCAGCGCATTGATCTGATGCATCTCCAAATCACTCCAGCCAAGCGCCTCATTGTCCTCAGCCATTTCTACAGCCTTTCGGATGGCTCCGTCACCACCGGCAATCAAACCAATCACCATGCCATGACCAACACCAAAGGTGGGTGGAATTTCAGACGCATCCACCACTCCCAATCGACCACTTGTTCCCGCACCCACATAAAAGATGCGCCCTCCTTTCTTCATCCTTTCAGAAATCCGGAGTACCAATTTTTCAATCTGAGGCATGGCAGCTTTAACTGCAGGCAAAACCTTTTGATCTTCTTCATGAATACACTCCAACAGCTCTCTAACTGATTTCTTTTCAAGATCCCTGTGCAACGAATCTGATTCTGTAACGCTTATGCTCATTTGCTTTCACCAATTTTTGCAATATGATATTTTACAAGTCCTTCCATGGGTTCCTGCTCCACCTTCCAAAGCCGGGCCCCCAGCGTTTCAATTACTTCTTCAAGCTCTTCTCTGTAAACTTCGGCCAGTGAACCTACGAATGCAATTTTATGATCCTTCCAATTGGGGTAAAGCATTAAGTTCCGTTTCACAAAGGCCGTGAACCCTTCCAGCAAAAGATCGTGTGCATAGTTTTCAGAACGATACTCTTTTAAAAACGGGGCCACCGAAGCAAGTGTCCGGTTGGGACGGTTATGCCCATAAATCTTAGGGATCCATGCCTTTAAAAGGTAGGCATACCTGCGTTCAAACACATCGCTTAAGTGTGCGGGCATGATCCCTCTCAGATGATCTGCAATCAATCGCTTACCAAACCATGTTCCGCTCCCCTCATCACCTAAAATATAGCCAAGCGGTGGGATATTCTGAGTAATTACATCATTCACACAAAGGCCACTGTTGGAACCTGTCCCCAGGATGGCAACAATGCCTTCCTGGTCTCCCAGGACACTTTTGGCTGCCCCGACAAGATCAGAATACACATGAATCATGGCATCTTCAAAAAGATGGCCGAGGACCTTCAGCATTTTTTCCGACGCACTTCCGGGCACACAACCAGCCCCATAAAACCACACTTCACTGATGGCTTCAGGCACATGCAGCAACAATTCTTCGTGCATCAGGGCTTCGATGGCTTCTTCGTCCATCACGGCAGGATTAATCCCCCCGGTCCGAACCTGTATTGAAGTATCTCCTGACAAAAAGGCCCAGTCCGTTTTACTGGAACCACTATCGGCTATTAATATCATGTCAGCAAATTTAGTTAATTCAGTTGTGCTTCCCAATTGCATTTTTTCTTTAGCTAAGAATAAAAATGAACCAGTTAACTCTTAATTATCAACATATTACACAGCTCATCCATTCTAAACCAATTCTAAATATTATTTTTTATTCATTTTTTATTTCAGATTCTGTTTTTTCTAAATGATATTTCATAGTTTGCACCTATTAAAATTATACCGATTTTCAATTGACCGGAGCCGCCGATTCGTTCCGTTCGCATGGCCAGATCAATTGCAAAAAGGGATAAAGAGAGGCGGGCTTCAGGCTTGCATTGATAGAAATGTTACATAATGATTTAAATGATTTTCACGACATGGAAGCAAGTAAACCACGTGTAATTAAGGACTTTGAAAAACTAAGTCAGGATCTCGTTGAAAGAATCAAACTCACATATCCATATGGATTTTCTGATGAATTGATCACCTTTAACGGGAAAGACGGGAAGAAAATCAGTGCGCTCCCTTTTGAAACGGAGGAAAAGTATTACATGATTAAAATGTCGGTTAGTGAAGCTGATCGAATCATTCAGGATGATGATGATTACGACGACGACGGCATATTACGATCAGAAGTAAGACTTGACTACATGGACAAGCACGATGATGACGATGTTGAACCCATTGACGAAGCACTCTCGTTCGATGACTAAAACAAAGGCATCGTTCGCTGCATCAAAGTGTCCCTTTCGTTGAGGGCAGTTCAAACTTAAACACATCCCTTTTGATGGCCATTTTTATGGCTCTTGCAAGTGCTTTAAAGATACCTTCTATCTTATGATGCTCATTTGATCCATTGGCTATGATGTGGAGGTTGCTTTTTGAGGCATCTGAGAATGACTTGAAAAAATGCATAAACATCTCCGTAGGCATATCCCCGACTTTTTCGCGTTTAAAGTCTGCTTCCCAGACTAGCCAGGGGCGTCCTCCGAAGTCCAGGGCAACAGTACAAAGGCAATCATCCATGGGCAGACAATAACCATAGCGTTCCACTCCCCGTTTATTACCTAGGGCATCCATAAATGCTTGTCCCAATGCAAGCGCGGTATCTTCAATGGTATGGTGTTCATCTACCTGCAAATCACCCTTTACCTGTATCAACAAATCAATTCCGGCATGCTTCCCAATCTGCTCCAACATGTGATCGAAAAATCCCAACCCGGTAGAAATATCACATTTCCCTGAACCATCAAGGTCCAGTGCCACGTGAATGTCCGTTTCTTTTGTAACTCTGTTTACATTTGCTTTTCGCTCACCCCCGATGAGATAATCATAAATTTTTGACCAATCTTCTGTGGCCAAAACACAGGCGTTTTGAAAAGAGCCGTTCTTTAAAAGCTTTTCAGCGATCTCTTCTGATTGCAGAAAAATGGCTTTACACCCCAGGTTCACTGCCAGCTCAACATCTGTCAGACGATCCCCAATGACCACCGAATTCTCCAGATCATAAGAACCATCCATATATTGCGTAAGCATTCCTGTTCTTGGTTTGCGGTTAGGAGAATTTTCCTCTGGCAATGATGGATCAATGTGAACAGATTGAAATCTGACGCCTTCGTTCTCGAATGTGTTAAGAATTAGCTTGTGTACAGGCCAAAAGGTTTCTTCCGGAAAAGATGATGTTCCCAGACCATCCTGATTCGTCACCATGACCAATTCAAAGTCCAGTTTCTCGGCAATCAGCCGCATGGTACTGATGGCACCGGGATAAAATTTAAGCTTTTCAAAACTATCCAACTGATAATCCACCGGAGGTTCAACAACCAATGTTCCGTCACGATCGATGAATAATACTTTCTTTTTTGACATATCCTGGCGTCCTTTATTGCTTCATTTTTTTCATCGCCTCCACCAAGGCATAATTTTCTTCTCGTTTACCGACGGTAATTCTCAGTGAGTCGTCACAGAGCTTCACACTCGACCTGTTTCGAACGATCACCGACATTTCAACAAGATGCTCGTACATGGCTGTTGCATTGTCCATTTTCACCAACAAAAAATTAGCATCCGAGGGATGAATTTTCTCAACACCCGGAACCTTTTCCAGCTCTTTCCTCAAAACCGAGCGCTCTTTAAGAATTGCACTCACCCAACCGTCTTTTACTTTTGCATTACTTAAAATTTCAAGCGCTTTTTCCTGCGTTAAAAGATTGATGTTGTAAGGGTATTTAATTTTATTGAAAATCGAAATGATTTCAGCAGATGCAAATGCCATTCCCAGGCGAAGAGCAGCCATTCCCCAGGCTTTTGAAAATGTCTGAAGCACTACCAGATTAGGAAAGTCATGTAGCTTATTCAACCAACTGGCTTCCGGTGCAAAATCAATATACGCCTCATCAATCACCACCAGTCCATTAAAATACTTCAATATTTTCTTTATCCCTTCTTCCTCCAGCAGGTTGGCTGTCGGATTATTTGGGGAACAAAGAAAAATTAATTTCGTATTTTGATTTATCTGCGCAAAAACCTGATCCACATTTAAGGAATAATCCGGATTAAGCAATGCTTTGCGCACACTGATATCATTGATGTCTGCACTCACACGATACATGCCGTAACTCGGCTCGATGGATATGACATTATCCACTCCTGGCTCACAAAAGGCACGAAACAAAACATCAATTGCTTCATCACTGCCGTTCCCAAGAAAAATCTGAGATGCATCAATATGCTTAATTTCAGCAACACGTTTCTTCAATTCCCGTTGCAAAGGATCCGGGTAACGGTTGTACGGCGCGTTGTATGGATTTTCGTTGGCATCCAGAAATACGGATGCAGATCCGGCATATTCATCACGGGCACTGGAGTAAGGTTTCAAGTCCCGGATATTATAGCGTAATATATTCTTTACTTTAAACATAGGTCTGTTGTTCTACTTACCAATTTCCTTCAGACGCAAAGTTACTGCATTTTTATGTGCAAACAATTCTTCATTTTCAGCCATCGTTTCAATGGCAGGACCTATTATTTGCAAGCCTTCAGGACTGATTTCCTGAAACGTTATTTTTTTAACATAACTATCCAGATTTACACCGCTATAGGCTGTGGCATACCCATTGGTTGGCAATGTATGATTGGTGCCCGAGGCATAATCCCCGGCACTTTCCGGGGTGTATTGTCCCAAAAACACAGAACCTGCGTTGATCACCCTGTCTGCAATCTTTGCATAACTATCTGTTGAGATTATGAGATGTTCCGGCGCATAAGCATTGGTGATCTCTATCACTTCTTCCTGATCTTTTACAAGGATAATCCGACTGTTGGCGATTGCCTTCCTGGCCATTTCTTCCCGCGGCAAAACCTTTAATTGCGCTTCAAGAGCTTTTTGCACCGGTGAAATTATGGATGCATCATCTGTTACCATAACCACCTGACTGGTTGCACCATGTTCGGCTTGAGACAAGAGGTCGGAAGCTATGAAATCAGGATTTGAAGAGGCATCTGCAATCACTTCTACCTCAGAAGGACCTGCCGGCATGTCAATGGCCACATCCTTCAGACTAACAATCTGTTTCGCTGCCGTCACATACTGATTTCCAGGGCCAAAAATCTTATAGACCTTTGGCACTGATTCCGTACCGTACGCCATTGCACCAATGGCCTGAATGCCACCCACCTTAAATAATTTGGTTACCCCAACTTTTGCAGCGGCATACAAAATTGCTGGATGAATGGATCCATTTTTATCCGGTGGTGTGCAAAGAATGATCTCTCGACACCCTGCAATTTTTGCCGGGATGCCTAGCATCAATACAGTACTGAACAATGGTGCGGTCCCTCCGGGAATGTATAAGCCCACCTTCTCAATGGCAACTGCTTTTTGCCAACACTTCACTCCCGGTGAAGTTTCAATGGTTTCTCCTTTAAATTCTTGTGCTTTATGGAATTTATAGATATTATCCGCGGCAAGATTAATGGCATTTTTCAAGGATTCATCAATGCTTACATGCTCCATTTCCGCATCTGAAACCTGAATTGAAGAAAGTTTCACCTTATCAAACTTTTCTGAATACCGGATTACAGCTTCATCCCCTTCGGCCTTAATCTCCTTCAATACCTGCTCCACCGTCCCGTACAGTGCAGAATAATCCAAATCAGGTCGCTCCAGCAACCGTGCCCAGTCTTCTTTTTCAGGATACTTTACAACTTCCATCACGCAAACTTACAATATCATTTTCTCAATTGGAATTACTAATATCCCCTGTGCTCCCAGCGCCTTTAACTGCCCGATTTCTTCCCAGAACAAATTTTCGCTAATCACGCTGTGAATTGAACTCCATCCCGCTTCGGCCAAAGGCAATACTGTTGGACTTTTCATCCCGGGGAGCAGTTTTATAATTTCGGCCACCTTATCGTTAGGGGCATTCAAGAGAATGTATTTTTTACCGTAAGTCTCCTGAACTGCATTGATGCGGAACAGCAACTCATCAACGATGGCTTGTTTTTCGGCATCAATATCATTGTTTGAAATCATAACAGCCTCAGAGTCTGTGACAACCTCCACCTCTTTCAAACCGTTTGAAACAAGCGTCCCACCGGAACTCACGATGTCAAAAATTGCATCTGCCAATCCAATTCCGGGCGCGATCTCCACAGATCCCATGATTTCGTGAATGTCTGCGTCAATTTTTTTCTCCTCCAGGAATTTTCTCAATATCACCGGATAGGAGGTTGCTATCTTCTTTCCATTAAACCACTCCGGACCACTGTAAGCTTCGCCCTTTGGGATGGCCAGGGAGACACGGCACTTGCTAAAGCCAAGACGCTTAATTATTTTTGCATCCTGATTCTTTTCAAGGTACTCATTTTCGCCTACAACACCCACATCCGCAACGCCGTCCGCAACACTTTGTGGAATATCATCATCCCGCAGGAATAAAATTTCACATGGAAAATTCTTTGCAGGAGAAAGCAACATCCGCTTACCACTGGTTAATTTAATCCCTGCTTCTTTAAACAGCTCCATGGTATCTTCGTGGAGTCTTCCTTTTGTCTGTACTGCAATTCTTAACATGCTGTAAATTTTATAATTTTCTGATCAAAAAAGGCCTACCGATAAACGGTAAGCCTGGAACTATCTTTATACACAAAAAACAACCAAAGCCCACCGTTAGCACAGGAGAAAATGATGGTGGTGATGTTTCATTGCGTATTTCATATCAACTATTTGTGCTGCAAATGTAGTAAAATTTAAAAACCTGCCAAAAAAGGATGATTATTGTCATGAAAATTTAACGCTCCTTGTGAGCAAAGGTGACATTTATCTGTTAAGTATGTAGATGAAATGTTTATTTTTAAACAAAAAAACAAATTATGCTTAAGACACTTAAGGATTTACACAAACTAATAAAGAAACAGGCTTCCCCACGCCGCCTGGTTTTAACCGTTGCCCAGGATCCAAACTCCCTTGGAGCAGTGATGGATGCGCACCGGCAAAACATTATTGAAGCAATACTGGTTGGTGATCAATCTAAAATTGCAAGTGTTGCCAAAGAGAAATCCATCGATATTGATGGCATTCGTATCATTCATGAAGCTGATGATCAAAAGGCAATCCGCCTTTCGGTGAGCATCGTTCACAACGGTCAGGCGGATATATTAATGAAGGGAAACATCAAAACACCAGATCTCCTTTCAGGCGTTTTAAATAAAGAATGGGGCTTGCGAAAAGGACAATTACTGTCGCATTTTGCTTTATTTGAGGTACCTACCTATCACAAGCTAATCGCTGTAACAGATGTAGCAATGAATATTTCTCCTGATCTTCGCGACAAGATTGGCATCATCAACAATTCGGTTGCCTATTGGCACCGCCTGGGTGTTCCTCTACCGAAAGTTGCTGTTTTGGGTGCCATCGAAATGGTGGATGAAAAAATGACTGCGACGCTGGATGCAGCACTCCTATCTAAGATGCAGCAGCGAGACCAGATTAAAGGTTGTCTGATAGATGGTCCACTTGCATTTGACAATGCCATCAGCAGTGAGAGTGCAAAACTAAAAGGCATTAAAAGTGAGGTAGCCGGGGAGTGCGATCTGTTAATGGTCCCCGATATTGAGGTTGGAAACGTGCTTTACAAATCACTTGTATTTTTTGCCAATGCAAAAGTGGCCTCTGTGATTCTGGGAGCTTCTGCTCCAATAGTACTCACATCAAGAAGTGACAATGAAGAGGCAAAATTTAATTCAATTTTACTGGCCGCCGTTGGAGGCTAACAGCTCGAATGTATCGGATGATTTCCAAATCCCTTGCGGTGGACCTACCAACTCAGTTCTCCGCCACAAACAACCTTGAGGCTAAGAGGCAGTATTTCGATCTTATAATCGGCCTGTCCGAGTTTTTCTCCGTCTGCCTCTCCGGGAATATTGCGCTGTGATGATATCTCAATCTTCTTTCCCACCGTTGAAGAGACCCTGTGATCTTTCACATATTTTCCACTATACAAACCGGCAAGGTTCGAAAGGATGCCCCAAACACCGATCTTCCGGATCATTGTAATGTTAAACTGTCCATTGTTTGGGATGGCATCAGGTGAT
>JBFHER010000140.1:0-9825 GCA_041584055.1 Bacteroidales bacterium | reverse complement strand
TCAATATACTCAGAAATAATCAAATCAGTTTGGGCTTTTAAACTAGCGCCAATGAACACAACCATTAATAATGATAAAACGTAAACTTTCCTCATAAAAAATAAGTTTAAGAAATTAAAAAATAAACAATCTAGTCTAAACTGACTTACCTAAGCGGAAAGCTAGTTTAGATGCGTAATCAGGAATGATTTAAAAAGTGAGAAAACGTGCAATGCATTCATTTTTTTTAAATCCTCGGTACAACAAAAATAGAGATAAAAAAGGTGAATTCTATGGTTGTTTATCATGATAGACTGTTAAAAGTGAAAATTTAACAGAATTGTAAAATGAAAAAACCCAAGGGCAATTGCCTTGGGTTTTTGTATAAATGAGTCTGGTAAAGACGGTTTGTTCAGATTAATCGAAATATCCTCTGATGATACCTCTTTTTGCATTTTTAATAAAGAGTATTATTTCATCTCTTTCTTTGGTTGCAGGTAAGTTTGCTTCAATGAGTTCGGCAGCATCTGTATTATTTAGTCCTTTCTGGTACAAATAACGGTAGATGTCCTGAATCTCACGGATTTGTTCATTTGTATAATCCCTGCGCCGTAAACCGATTGAGTTTACACCTGCGTAGGTCAATGGTTCACGTGCGGCTTTAATAAAAGGCGGCACATCTTTCCGTACAAGAGACCCCCCTGAAATCATCACATGGGAGCCGATGTGGCAGAACTGGTGCACTGCAACCAATCCACTTAAAATAGCCCAGTCGTCAATAATCACTTCCCCGGCCAATTGTGTTGCATTCCCAAGGATGATGTAGTCGCCCAGCACGCAATCATGTGCCACGTGTGTATAGGCCATCAATAAACAGTTGCTGCCAACCACCGTTTTTCCTTTCGCAATGGTTCCCCGGTTGATGGTTACACATTCACGAACAGTTGTGTTGTCTCCAATTTCTGCTGTTGTTATCTCTCCTCGAAATTTTAAATCCTGTGGAATCGCTGAAATAACTGCGCCGGGAAAAATATTACAGTTTCTTCCGATTCTGGCTCCTTCCAGGATGGTACACCCTGTTCCCAGTCTTGTTCCTTCCTTAATTTCAACGTTTTTGTCAATGGTTACAAATGGTTCAATTACCACATTGTCCGCAATTTTAGCTTCCGGATGAACGTATGCTAATGGTTGTTTCATTCAAATGTAATTTTAGTTTTGTCTCCTTCACAAAGGAGTGCTCAAGTCATAATTAAATAATAGACGTGCAGATTTGCACAAAGGTTGCATGGTGTTATTTGTTTTTTACAATTTGTGCCATGAATTCCGCTTCAGTTACTACCTGGTTTCCAACATAAGCCAAGCCACGTGCACTTGCAACACCCCTTCTGATCGGTGTTGTCAGTTCTAAATCGAACACAAGTGTGTCACCTGGAACAACTTTTCTGCGGAACTTAACATTGTCAATTTTCAGGAAGTAGGTTGAATACCGTTCAGGTTCATCAAGAGAATTCAATACCAGGATGCCCAGGGTCTGCGCCATGGCCTCAACAATTAAAACGCCCGGCATTACTGGTTCATCAGGGAAATGCCCCATAAAGAATGCCTCATTCATTGTAATGTTTTTGACGCCGACAATGTTATTTTCTTCGATGTCGATGATTTTATCAATCAATAAAAACGGAGGTCGGTGTGGAATGAGTCTTTTTATTTCGCCAACACCCATCAAAGGCTCAGCATTGATGTCGAAGACAGGTGGCTGATCCGGGTTGCGTTTCAATGTTCGTCTGATGCTTTTAGCAAATGTTGTATTTGTCTTATGACCAGGCTTAAATGCAATGACGCGACCTTTGATGCGTTTGCCTATGAGGGCTAAATCGCCAATAACATCAAGTATTTTATGTCGGGCTGGCTCATTTTCAAATTTTAGTTCTGTGTTGCTTAAATAACCTTTGCCAATCACGTCAACTTTTGGATGGCTAAACAATTCAGCCACACGGTCCAATTCGGCCTGACTAACTTTCTTGTCGACCACCACCAGGGCATTGTCGAGGCTGCCACCTTTTACAAGGTTTGTGTTAAGTAAGGGCTCCAGCTCGTGCAGAAACACAAATGTTTTACATGAAGCAATTTCTGTTTCATACTCAGACAGATTCTCCATCACTGCAAACTGGTTGCCTAAGACATTTGATCCTTCAAATGCCAACATTGTGCAAACAGAAAACTTATCGTCGGGAAGTATGGTTATTTTAGCACCTGTTTCTTCATCCACATACTCCAGTTTTTCTGTGGGTTGGAAGTATTTTACTCTGGCTTCCAGTTCTTTAATGCCTGTTTTTTTTATGTTTTCTACATAAATGCTGGCGTTGCCGTCAAAAATTGGTACTTCAGGGCCATCAATTTCAATTAAACAGTTGTCAACACCCATTGCTGTTAACGCTGATAAAGCATGTTCTATCGTGCTTACACGTACATCTCCTTTGCCAATTTCGGTACTGCGGGCCGTGCTTATTACATTTTCAGCAAGTGCATCTATCACTGGTTGGTTTTCAAGATCGATTCGTTTGAATTTAAATCCGTGGTCAGCTTCTGCGGGCATAAAAACCACTTTTACATCTACACCAGTGTGTAATCCTTTTCCTTTGAGGGTAAATTCTCCGTTTAATGTTGTTTGAAGATTACTCATTATCATTCGTTTTTTGTAATTGCTCTTTTAATTGTTTCACCTCTCTTTCCAGTTGAAAAAGATTTTTACTCATTGCAGGCAGATTCTTGAAAACAGCATAGGATTTTTTCTGATCCATAAAAGGTGTTGCAGGGGATCCCAGTAAAACAGAACCTTCTTTTTTGACTGTATTTGCAACACCCGATTGCGCTCCAATCATGGTGTTATTGCTGATTGAAAGATGACCTACCACGCCTACTTGTCCGGCGAGAATACATTTCTCACCAATTTTGGCAGATCCGGCAATGCCAACCTGTGCACAAATAACGGTGTTTTTACCCACTTCTACATTGTGCGCAATTTGGACAAGGTTATCGATTTTTGCACCTTCGTGAATAACAGTGGTTCCCATGGTTGCTCTGTCGATGGTCGTATTTGCTCCAACTTCAACATTGTCGTTGAGAATTACAATGCCTATTTGAGGGATCTTTTTATAGTTTTCGTCTGTTTGTTGGGCGAATCCAAAACCGTCTGATCCTATCACAACCCCGGCATGTAAAATACAATTGTTGCCAATTTTGCAACCCTCATAGATGGTTACACCCGGATAAATCAGCACATTTTCGCCGATTTGAACATTGTCGGCGATGTTGCAATTCTGGTAAATTCTACTTTTGTTTCCAATGCTTACATTTTCGCCAATATAAGTGAATGAACCAATGAACAGGTCTTCTCCAAGTTTAGCTGAAGCTTCAATGTCAGCTTTTGGGGAAATGCCCTGTTTTTTTGGTTTGGCGCTGTCGTAAAGACTTAGCAGACTAGCAAGTGATTCATATGCATTGTCTACTTTTATTAGTGTTGCACTTATCTCTTCCCGGGGTATAAAATCTTTGTTTACCAGGGCAATGGATGCGCTGGTTGTATACAAGTGTTTTTCGTATTTTGTATTTGCTAAAAATGTAAGACTGCCTTCCTTGGCCTCTTCTATTTTTGAAAACTGTGAAACTGTAATTTCAGGGTTTCCGATTATTTCTCCCTTCAGAAATTGAGCTATTTGATTAGCTGTAAATTCCATATAACTAAATTTGTGGCAAAATTAAAGAAATAAGGCTAAACGCAAGGGAAATCATCATGTTTTTAATCTTCACGTAAATAACATAGAAAGTATTTCTTGGTTACACGGGCAAGAAAGGCTTTGTTAAAAACGTCGGAAGCTTCTGAAATGTTTTCCACACGACCTGATTTTAAAAGGATTTTAATCTCTTCATCCTTTTCGTCATAAATGTTAGTTGATATGGTGTCCGAAAAAATAAAGTAGTCCGCTTCTGCTGTGTTTAATGCATATCGATTCATTATTTTTTTCCGTAATTCGGCAATCTCATCTTTATCAATGGGGTGTTTGTGGAGTTCTATTTTATACAGTTTGCGATTGATAAGTCCCTTGCTGAGGGTTGAAAGGATGGTGTCAGGGTGATTTGCCCAGGTTTTAAGAGCAGAAGTTATATCAGAATCATCCAGGTTGATGTAATGATTCAGGTTTGCAGGATCTGCGTCTAAATTTGCTTTGTTGATGGCATTGGAAAGGAAGAAAAGCAACGATTCTGTTCCGAACAACGATTCATCCCGCATACTGAGGTAACGTGCCCTTTTGAATACTTTTTCGAGCATCATTTCTGCTGCAAGCGCCGTTTTGTGAAGGTAAACCTGCCAATACATCAGCCGGCGCGCAATCAGAAATTTCTCAACAGAATAAATTCCTTTCACATCCACCACAAGCTGATCGTCTTTTACATTCAGCATTTTAATGATCCTGGCCGAACCAATGGTCCCTTCGGTAACCCCGGTGAAAAAACTGTCGCGTCGCAGATAGTCGAGGCGATCCACATCCAGCTGCCCACTTACAAGTTGATGCAGGTATTTCTTATGATAGCTACCTTTAAAAATCTCAATGGCTAAATCCAGCTTGTGATCGAATTCCTCGTTTAGCTTATTCATCAGACTTAAGGAAACATCTTCATGGTGAATGTTCACAAGCGCTTGCTCCAGGACATGCGAAAAAGGACCATGGCCAATGTCATGTAGTAAAATTGCAGATAAAGCCCCGATTTCTTCCTCTTTAGATATATCCAGTCCTTTCGTTTTTAAAGTCTGAAGTGCTTCATTCATCAGATGCATGGCACCCAATGCATGCTGAAATCTGGTGTGTTGGGCACCCGGATAAACAAAACTTGTCAGGCCCAGTTGTTTTATTCGCTTTAAACGCTGAACGATTGGGTGCTCAATGAGTTCAAAAAGAAAGGCATGAGGAATCTGAATGAATCCAAAGACCGGATCATTGATTATTTTTAGTTTGTTTTTTGTTTCGTTTTCCAGCATACAGGTTAATCGTAAACGTTGCCTATTTTTATAAGCTTTGGAATGTTTACGAGTTTGATGCGTCGTCCATGCAATTGGATCAGATTATCAGATTTGAATTCAGAGAGGAGGCGAATCACCGATTCTGTTGCCGTGCCAACCATGTTTGCAAGTTCTTCTCGTGTGAGTGTTATCTGTAAGAAGTTTTCCTCATCAAGATCAAAGTTGTCCATCAATAATAAAAGCACTTCAGCCAGTCGTTCGCGTACGGTTTTTTGGGCGATGTCTGTGATGTATCGGTTTGATTCCCCAAGTTCTTTGCAAGCCATCTTCATCAGGGCCATTGAGAAATCCGCATTATCCTTTAACAGATCTATCATTTGTTTGCCATGAATGTACAGCAATTGAGCGTCTTCAATCACCTTGGATGTTGTGCATGCCAGTTCGTTGCTTATCACGGATCGAAACCCAATCAAATCACCTTTTTTTGCAAATCGTATGATTTGCTCTTTGCCGTCGATACCGGTCTTAAACACCTTTATTACGCCTTTTTCAACAAAATACGTGCCGTTGATACGGTGCCCTTCTTCGTAAAGTATATGCCCCCTTGGGTAATAATGAGTTTCTGAATCAGCGTGTAATGATTCCAGTTGTTCAACTGACAATGTCTCAAAAAACGGGAATTCTTTTAAGTCAATATTCCGGTCGATTTCGGGATTTTGCCCTTTTCTCATTCAAATTTATTTTTAAAACGAAGCTAATTTATAAAAAAGGCACTAATATAAAAACATATACACGTAAAATATACCCGTTAAACGTTAAAACGAAGATGTGAACTGTTTTAGAAAGCGCACATCGTTTTCGAAGAACAGTCGCAGGTCTTTAATTCCGAATTTAAGCATTGTGATTCGTTCTATGCCCATTCCAAAAGCAAAGCCGGTGTATTTTTTGCTATCGATGTTCGAACTTTCAAGAACATTTGGGTCAACCATTCCGCAACCGAGAATTTCCAACCAGCCGGTGTATTTGCAAACGTTACATCCTTTACCACCACAGAGGGTACATGAAATATCCATTTCGGCGGATGGTTCTGTAAATGGGAAATAGGAGGGGCGAAGCCTTATTTTTGTGTCCTGTCCGAACAATTCTCTTGAGAAATATAAAAGTGTTTGTTTTAAATCCGCAAACGAAACATTTTTGTCAATGTAAAGCCCTTCAATCTGGTGAAAAATACAATGTGCTCTGGCTGAGATTGCCTCATTTCTAAACACACGACCCGGAGAGATTGTGCGGATCGGCGGATTTTCGTTTTCCATCACACGTACTTGCACGGAAGAGGTGTGTGTGCGCAACAAAATGTCCGGATCTTTTTCGATAAAAAAGGTGTCCTGCATGTCACGGGCCGGGTGCTCAGGAGGAAAATTAAGGGCACTGAAAACATGCCAGTCATCTTCAATTTCGGGTCCTTCAGAAATTGTAAAGCCAAGTCTTGTGAAGATGCTTATAATCTCATTTTTAACAATGGACAGCGGGTGTCTTGAACCAAGCGGCAGCGGACTTCCCGGGAGGGTGAGATCCAGCTCTTCTCCGCTGTCAGATGAGCTTCCGGCAGAAGATTTTAGCTCATTGATTTTTTCAGCTGCAGCATTCTTCAGTTGATTTAAAAGCTGACCAACCTCTCTTTTTTGGTCATTAGGCACATGCCTGAAATCGTTAAACAATTGCGAAATTGTTCCCTTCTTGCTAAGATATTTGATGCGAATTGATTCTACTTCCTCTAAAGTTGCAGCAGTAACCTTTTTTATTTCGTCTTCTATTTGTTTGATTTTATCAATCATTCCTCTCCAGTTTTTTAATTGAGCACAAAGGTAATAATTTGTATTAATCCCCAATAAAATTGCTATATTTGTGAGCCAAAATTTGACTTAAAATTAATTAAATATACCATAAATTATGACACACATTGATTCTTACGATTTTTCGGGGAAAAAGGCAATCATCCGCGTGGATTTCAACGTGCCTTTGAATGACAAGTTTGAGATAACTGATGATACGCGCATGGTACGTGCAGTATCCACAATTAAGAAAGTATTGGACGGAAATGGAAGTGTAATTATTATGTCTCACCTGGGACGACCAAAAGGTGTTAGTCCTGAATTTTCGTTAAAACCAATTGTTGCACACCTTTCTGACTTGCTTGGCGGTATCAAGGTTGATTTTGCAGATGATTGTATCGGTGATGTGGCAAAAGAAAAAGCAGCAGCACTTAAAGCGGGTGAGGTTTTGGTGCTTGAAAATTTACGCTTTTACGAAGAAGAAAAACAAGGAGATGAGGCTTTTTCAAAAAAACTGGCTGACCTTGCAGATGTATATATAAACGATGCCTTTGGTACAGCGCACCGTGCCCATGCTTCAACAACCATAATCGCAAATTATTTTGGAAGTGATGATAAAATGTTTGGCGACATTATCAACAGTGAACTGGAAAGTCTGGATAAAGTGTTGCTGAGTCCTAAAAAGCCGTTTACAGCCATCATGGGTGGTGCAAAAGTATCCTCCAAAATAACCATCATTGAAAATCTTCTGGATAAGGTTGATAACCTGATTCTTGGAGGAGGGATGACCTATACTTTTGTTAAAGCGCATGGCGGAAAGATCGGATCGTCTATTTGTGAGGATGAATTCATGGAACTTGCACTTCAGTTAGAAAAGAAAGCAAAAGAGAAAAACGTTAAAATTTACATTGCATCAGATGTGGTTGCTGCGGATGACTTTAGTCAGGATGCAAAAACCAAAATTGTAGCTGCTGATGCAATTCCTGAGGGATGGCAAGGCCTGGATGCCGGACCAGAATCTGTTGCGACCTTTAAAAAGGTAATTGCAAATTCAGGCACCATTTTATGGAATGGCCCTGTGGGCGTGTTCGAATTTGAGAAGTTTGAAGCCGGATCAAAAGCCGTTGCGGAAGCAATTGTTGAAGGAACATCAAAAGGTGCATTTTCACTTATTGGTGGTGGTGATTCTGTGGCTTGTATCAATAAATTCGGACTGGCCGAAAAGGTATCTTACATCTCCACTGCCGGTGGTGCTTTGTTAGAGTACCTGGAGGGTAAATCTTTACCAGGTGTAAAAGCAATTCGTGGCTAAGATATTTTAGAGTGATATTTCAAGCCCCGGCATCTTGTCGGGGCTTTTTGCGTTTAAACACAACATGATGTCTGCCTGTATTCAAGGTCCTTGAAGCTCAGTTTCCGGGAGCGATTCTTCCATCATGTATGAGATTTTGAATATAATTCATGTGAAAAAAAATTAAGCCATAGGCAATAGTCTTTTGAATTGTATACTTTTGCATTGATTTTTGATTTGGGAGATCAAGGAATTTCTGAGCATGAGCGAGATTTATTATATCGATAAAGATAAAGAAGGGGTCCAGAAAGAGCATGTGCCTGGAAACCGCACCTTGCGGTGGCTTTATAACTCAACAACAGGACGCTTATCACTTCATTTGCTGGTGAAACGCAAATTGGTTTCTTCGATGGGCGGCTGGTACATGAACAGCAAAATGTCGAAAACACAGATACGTAAATTCATTGAAAAATACGATCTGGATCTGTCTATTTATGAGAATGGATCACACAAGGACTATCGGAATTTCAATCATTTTTTCGCCCGCAAATTAAAAAAAGATGCGCGTCCCATCGGCCATGCAGTTGTGTCGCCGGCGGATGGTAAAATTCTTGCGTTTCAGAATTTGAATGAGGTGAGTGCTTTTTTTGTAAAAGGTTCAGAATTTTCTGTGCGCGATTATTTTCAGGATGATGCACTCACCGATAAGTATAAGGATGGCGCCATGGCCATTATTCGTCTTGCGCCAACCGATTATCATCGTTTCCATTTTCCTTACGATGGCATTATTTCAGAGTCCAAACGCATAAAAGGAAGGTACTTTTCCGTATCTCCCATTGCACTCAAAAAAAGTCTTGAGATTTTTTGCCAGAACCACCGTGTGCACAGCACCTTGAAAACACAGGACCATGGCGATATTTTAATGACAGAGGTGGGAGCAACCATGGTAGGAAGTATTAAACAGACCTATGAAGCAAATACCCATGTTGTAAAGGGTGCAGAAAAAGGATATTTTGCTTTTGGTGGCTCTACCGTTATTCTCTTTTTTGAAAAGGATAAAGTTACCCTTGATCCTGAGTTGCTGGAGAATACCAAAGATGGTCTGGAAACAAAAGTCAATGTGGGTGAAAGCATTGCTTATTAACCCAGCATGCCTATGAAATCCATCTATCTCATTTTTGTCGGCTTGTTTTTGCTAATTGCGGGAATCGTGATGAAGTATGTGACTGATTTAAATGTGCTTCCTGTGATCCTGATGGCTGCGGGAGGATTGTTTAAGTTGGCATACATCCTGCTTAAAATTGTAAGAAGAGAGTACAAGCCGGGGTTCGAAGTGTTGTTGCTGCTGTCGGGATTGCTTCTGTTTTTTACCGGGAAAAACCTGCAACGTGATCCTGATATCGCTTATGCAATGTTTATGATGATCACCGGAATTGGATTGAAAATTTTATTTGTACTTCTCTTTATTCGGAAGCGCAGGCATAAAAAGGACCTGCCAGGCGCTCAAAAGCAGTCTTGTTAAACCAGTTTTGTTTCCATGCAGTGTCTGAAACGCCTTTGACCCGGTCTCTAAAGTCCGACGTCAGATTGTTTTCAAGAATGTAATTAACTGCCTCTTCAAAGGATTTAAGCATGCTTACAAAAAATGCATCCTGCCGTATTACTTTGTTCTCGGAAAAGGTTTGTGCAATTTCAATGTTATA
>JBFHER010000139.1:0-9871 GCA_041584055.1 Bacteroidales bacterium | reverse complement strand
TGAATTTTTACAGTGAGAATGAAACACAAATTTGGGTCCTATCAAGATTTAAGAAATTGCCCGCTGAAATTGTAAAAAAGGCAACTCAACTCGCTTCATTCTTTTATTTCATCTTTATATGAAATAAAACACGTAAAAAAAATGAGTTATATTGAATATTATAACCTTTAACTTATGAATAAATCCATTTTTTACTTGTATTCTTAATTGTTTCTATCAATTTGACTTTTTGTCAAGAGAAGAACATTTTTCTAATTGGCGGAAATTTTGGAGCAATGTATTCTTCTAATAACATTACAAGTCTCCAAACAAATATCGGTTCATATGCCAATATTGGAGGTTTTACACCAACAAACCTGATTGGGACCTATAAAGACAACTCTCCCCGGCGTTTCGAAACAGAACGCTTCGGTGGTTTTCCATATTTCCCATGCCCCAAAAGAATGAATTATGAATAGAAATACTTCAATATCCTTAGGAAATTATTTCGACAGATTTATCCGTAGTAGAATATCAGAAGGTAGATATAAAAACGCAAGTGAAGTTGTTCGAGCTGGTTTAAGACTTCTGGAAGAAGAAGAAAACAGGATGATGGTTTTGAGAGAATCAATTCAGGAAGGTATTGAGAGTGGCATTGCTAGTGACTTAAGTCCTGAATCACATCTTGAGAAATTAAAATCTAAACAAAATCTGAATGGCTAGTTATAGATTTACAAACAAAGCTGTTCAAGATTTATCTGACATCTGGAACTACACTTTCTGCAAATGGCCTGAGAATCAAGCTAACAAATATTACTCTATGATCATAAATACTTGTCAGGAAATAGATGAGATATAGAATTAGGACGAAATTATTTTGAAGTAATTAATAATCTCTCTGGTTTCAAGGCTGGAAAACACATCATTTTCTATCGCAACCTTGAAAACAGTGAGGTAGGAATAACCAGAATTCTTTATGAGCAAATGGCCCTTAAGAATAGAATGATTAAAAAATAATTATTTTTGATATAAAAATGAAACACGAAATTATGTACAATCAAAACAGTATCTTAATCATAGGACTTCTATTTGCCTCAATCCTTTTGGCTTATGAAATTTTTTTCAGAGTTGGAAGAAGACATCAACAAAAAACAGATAAGGAAGTAAAAGCTCAAACAAGTACAATTCAGGCTGGAATACTAGGATTATTGGCCTTACTATTAGGTTTTACTTTCAATATGGCTTTGCAGAGGTTTGACAACAGGTCTTATGCTGTAATAAAAGAAGCAAATGCAATTGGGACTTCTTTGTTAAGAACAAAATTATTACCATCACCTTATGACTCGATTACTTATAACATGCTACAAGAATATATTGATTTAAGAACAGAAATAAGTTCTATTGATTTAACACAGGAACAAGAAAGAAAAGAAATTAATAAAGAAACAAATCTGGTTCAAGATAAAATTTGGGATACAGCAATAAAAGCATCAGAGATTGATCCACGTCCTGTTACTACGGGATATTTTATTACATCACTAAACGATGTTATTGATGCCAGAGGTGAGAGAAATGCAATTTTGCAAAGACATGTGCCAGAGGTTATCTTGTTTTTGCTTTTTACCGTATTTATTATTGGAGGAGCTCTTATGGGATACACTTCAGGTTTAGGTATGAAAAGAGCTTATATTTCAACTGTAATGTTCACTTTTTTAATTGTATTGGTTGTATTTATAATTATTGACCTTGACCGGCCCAAGAGAGGGTTGATAAAAATAAAACAAAATAGTTTAATCGAATTGAAAACAGATGTTCAAAAATAACACCCCCATGTACCTAACAGCACCTGTATCCAACAGCTTATAAAAGAGCAAATAGAAACGACAATGTTTCGTAGAATGTTTATAGCGGATGACAGTGAAGAAGTCTTCAAAACACCTTCTGGGCATTGTTGCAAACCATTCCCTACTAGGCTAAAAGAGCATCATGAATAAATAAGATATGATGACTGAAGATTTACACAAACAAACCTGATTGGTACCTATAACGACAAATATGGTGATTTTACAATAAAACAAAATACGGTGCTGATTTCATTTGGATTTAATTATATCTTTAAACAAAAACATGACAAATAGATAAGACAAACGAAATACTACACTTTATAAATTAAATGCGGACATCATTTGTTTTGCAGTGTCTAACAGAGAGTGGCCCTGCCAATCCAAACGCAAAGACAATGTGCTAAATCGGCTGTTTTATGCTATTAAACCCCGCACGGCATTTGTACACAACGTTTACAGTATTGAATATAAAACCATGAATTTAAAAAGAAAGATATTTTTAACAACTGTAATATTCCTTAGCTGTATGAATTGTTTTTGTCAAACAAAAATAATGTCGTACAACATTCGATATAACAATCCCAATGATAACGAAAACTGGTGGGAATATAGAAAGCAGGAAGTGGTGGAAATGATTAAATATTACCAACCTGAAATTTTTGGAATTCAGGAAGGATTGAGTGCTCAGGTCAAATATATAGATTCTACTTTAACCAACTACAGTTATGTCGGTTTGGGAAGAGATGACGGAAAAGAAAAGGGTGAATTTACAGCAATTTTTTTTGACACTACAAAATTAAAGCTCATTGAAACAAAGACTTTTTGGTTGTCTGAGACACCCAATAAAGTTTCAGTCGGCTGGGATGCATCCATGGAAAGAATATGCACTTACGGTGCGTTTCTCAACAAAAAAACAAATAAATCTATATTCATATTTAATTGTCATTTTGACCACATCGGTAAAAAATCAAGGATAGAATCTTCCTATTTAATTCTTGAAGAAATAAAAAATAAAGGGATAGGACACGAATGTATTGCAGTAATTGGTGATTTAAATTGCCAACCGGATGAAAATCCTATTGAGATTTTAAAAATGGAGTTAAAAGATTCTTATCAAGTAAGTCAATCTCAACCTTATGGCCCAATTGGGACATTTAACAGTTTCAATACTGTAAATGAGGTGACCAAAAGAATCGATTACATTATGGTCAAAAATTTAAACGTTACACATTATACAACAATTGATGATCGAAGGAAAAATAAGCTCTGGTTATCAGATCATCTACCAATACTGATTCAAACAGAATAACACGCCGGCCACCACTATATATTGACAAGGATGACGGCACTAAAACTCGAAACAATTGGAAATATCTCATCGCCAAATTGAAGAAAGAAAACAATGTGTTGGTTAGTTCCAAAACATAAACTTTAGCCATTGACGGTAAACGATATTTAACTGACATGATGAATTTCAATGGCATAATTGCTTTCGGAAAAGAATTCCCGAGTAAAAAAACAACTGATTTATAGCATGGTTTACAAATAGTGATGAAAGTAATGAAGGAAAAAGCAAAACAAAAGGTTATGTTGAAAACCGGGCTTTGGGCAATGGCCTCGCCTGCTTCTGCTCCACCTGAAAGCCTCAAGGGGATTTACACCCAAACGTATGAGGTTTTTCCTAACAATTAGGGGTGGTACTCCCTCCCACCCGGGACTTTAACCCAACGAATAAAATACATACCTGTTACTTTGAGCTCTTAAATTAAATTTGCATTTTTAAACTTTTTATAAGCGCTTAAATCATTACTGTTAATTACTATTGCTAACGATAAAATTTGCACTTCAATTGGCTTTGTGAAAAGACGAATTAGGTGGTAAATATTATGAGCAAAAGGACTGAGAACAAAATTGACTAATTTTACCCTTCGTCATAATTACGAAAACTGAGACAATAACTTATTAGAATAAATAGAGATATGAACACAAAAATTATAATAGTACTATTGGGTACTTTGCTGCTTGCCGGTTCAACTCAAGCCCGCGAACAGTTGACGCTCAGCGGTTCTGGATGGAAATTATGGCAAGATACGGAAGCGACCTGGCAGAACGAGCCACTTTTTGCTCCACCTGTTAATTTGACGGAAGTTCCGGTATTCCCTCCCACTGGCGGTTGGGCCGCGCTGGATGGAGAGAATACGCTGGATGTGTCTGTACCAGGAACGGTGGTGGAGTACGCGTTTGAGAATCCTGATGTGGACGAAACCCGCGCGTCCAACCTGTATGAGCAGTTTCTTGGCGTCAGTTGGTGGAGTCGGTCTGTTCCAGTACCGGCATCCTTTTCCGGCAAACGACTCATCCTTAAATTTGAAGCGGTAAGGCAGCGTGCGGAGGTTTTTGTTAATCAACAACTCGTTGCCTACGATGTGGTTGGCTATACCCCGTTTGAAGTGGATATCACAGATTTGGTAAAACCTGGAGACGCCTTCCAACTG
The DNA here is from genome assembly GCA_041584055.1 of Bacteroidales bacterium. GTDB lineage: Bacteria > Bacteroidota > Bacteroidia > Bacteroidales > UBA5342 > JBFHER01. The sequence continues at coordinate 5,553 of JBFHER010000139.1, read as the reverse complement.
GATGTGCGGGTGACCAATCCCGGCGGGAACTATGACTGGGAAGACTTCCGACAATTTAAGTGGGGGGATTATGTGTTGCCTTATGGTCATGCATTTGGGGGTATTACCGGTGGTGTGAGGCTGGAAGCAGTTGCGCCCGTATATCTTGAAGATGTCTATGTGCAGAACACACCTGAGCCAAAACGTGTAGTAGTTCACGCAACTGTCAGAAATACGCAGACCAACCCAAATTTAACGGATTTGCACATTTTCGTTTATAAGAAAGATAATCCTGATAAAGTGGTATTCTCTGAAACACTGAAATCGGTGAACGTTAAGCCGGGAGACCATACAGTTAAAATCAAGGTTGATGTGCCTACGGCCAAACTTTGGGATTTAAAAGATCCAAATCTGTACGTGGCAGATGTTCAACTGGTTCAAAATGAAAAGCAAACGGACGGGCTTTCAACTCCTTTTGGATTCCGTTGGTTTGAAGTGGATGGCATTGGGAAAAATGCACTATTCCGCTTGAATGGTAAACGCATTGTGGTTCGTACAGCCATTAGTTGGGGCTATTGGCCTGTGAATGTGTATACTCCCACCGAGGCACTGGCAGAACAGCAGATTCACACAGCTCAAGAGCTGGGGCTGAATATGCTCAATTTCCACCGGGGTATAGGGCAGCCGCTGGTGCTGGACAAAGCAGATGAAATGGGACTGCTCTACTATGCGGAGCCGGGCGGTTATATTGCCGGCGGTACCGATCCGTTTGCACAACAGCTGGCACGCGAAAAACTGTTTCGTATGATCAGACGCGACCGCAGTCATCCCTCGCTGGTCATCTATAACATGGTGAACGAACAGTGGGATTTCTTTGGTGCAGACAAGGATCCTGAGATGCGCGAAGTGTTTAAGAAAGACATAGCTAAGGCGCACACCATCGATCCCAGCCGCGTTATCACCTTTGCCTCCACCTGGTCGGAACCCGGTGAGCACGAGCAGTTCACGAAGCTGCACATGCGACCCTTTGATGATCAACTTTATTTTCAGGGCTGGTGGGACCTTCATCGGGCCAATGGACCGGAGACCTGGCGCGATGCATTTTATCGCAGTCCTGATGACCATTTTATGCATACCGACAATGCATCTGAAATCGTTTTTTGGGGTGAAGAGGGCGCCGTATCTGCGCCACCTCGTTTGGCTTTGCTCAAAAAGGATTTTCAAGCGGAGCCCCGCCTTGGATTTGATGGAGCCATCTACCTGCATTGGTATAATTTGATGGATGATTTCCTAGCTCGCAAGAAACTGCGTGATGTTTTCCCGGATGTGGATGCGTTCACAAAAACACTCAGCGAGGTCAGCTTTGCCCATCAGGGGCGTAAAATTGAAGACTTTCGGATCTGCGACCTGAACGACGGCTATACCGTCAATGGCTGGGAGGCGATGCCGTTTGAGAACCACTCCAGTGTGGTGGATATTTACAGACATCCTAAATCGGATCCGTCGATCATTTCCTACTACAACCAGCCGCTCTACATCGCAGTGAAGGTACGTGGTCAGGTGAACCGTCTGCCTGCTAAACCGGTGGTGGATTTTTATGTGGTCAACGAAGTGGACCTAAAAGGACCGCATGCGTTGGAAATAAATGCCATTGCTCCCGATGGAAAAATCGTGTTTTCAAAAACGCAGACCGTTGAGGTGACAGGTGGTGATACCTATGGCCAGCTACTGTTGCGTGATGTGGAAATGACCCTGGCCGGACTGCCCGGATCATATCGGCTGGAAGCCCGCCTGTTGGATAAACAAGGCAGCGTGAAAGCTGAAGGCCATGACACCGTGGTAACGGTCGACTGGCAATCTGCCAATATCTCCGGGAATGGTGCAATCTATGAAAGTAATCCGGACGTTTCCCGTTTTCTAAAGGAAGGATTCGGACTGGATATTCCGGCTTATGACGGAACACAGGGCAAGCTGGATTGGCTCGTCATAAGCCGACCGCCAAAGCCCTTTATGGAGCTGGTAGGGCGCGATGATCTGATCGATAAAGCCGGGAACCCCGGTGGTTTAACAGTTAGCTATTACCGTGGTGACGATTTCCGCGAAAAGTTTGGCGAGCATGTTGATGAACGGGTGTACTTTGATGCCGATCGCGGGGCGACACCTGATCCAAGCGTTCCTCTGATTCAGGATTACAGTATTCGCTGGGAAGGACAAATCATTCCACCGGCAACCGGAGAATATGAATTTATGATGCTGCGCGACAGTCGCGATGAAAAAATGCGCCTGTACGTTAATGGACACAAGATTATCGATCACTGGAACAATCCCCTCAAACGTGGTCCCAATCCCGGGAATATTAAGCTGGAGGGCGGAAAACCGGTTTCTATTGTGGTGGAAAGTTACAATGGTGATGGCGGCGCACGAACACACTTGCTTTGGAAAGCACCCGGGCAGGAGTCTATTGATCCGGTTGATGTGCTGAAACGCGCAGAACGTGATGGTACCACCATAATTATCGCGGACTATGCAGAAGACTGGATGGAGGCCATGCAGGAAGTGAGCAGTGTGACGTATAAGGGCCGGATTGATGTGGGAATCAACTGGCGTGGCGGACAGTTCTTTGCCCGCGAGCACGACCTGTTCGCCGGCCTTCCGGTCAATACGGCGCTCAACTGGCCCTATCAGCGCCTGGTTAAAAACGGCAGGAGCCGCTATGCCCTGGATATGGAAGGCGAGGAACTGGTCGCCGGCGCATGGCAGTCTATGGGATGTCGTCTGGGAACTTGTGTAGGCCTTGTTTCAATGGGCAAAGGAGAAATCATTCTATCCACCCTGGAAATATGCCCAGCCATCAATGAACCAGCAGGACCGGCAGACATGGCACGCAAATTACTGCTTAACTATTTGGAATATGCTAACTCCGGAAAGTGAAGCTAAAATTTTGGCAAGTCGGAAATGTTTTTCCGTCAAGTGGGTTTGATAAGCTATATACTATGTACGCAAGCCATAAACAATATTACAATACCAATTTATTATCTGAAATTTTACCTTAAATATAAAACCAGAGCATACTGAGAAAATATAGCTTTTATGTTTAAAATTATGATCAATCAGAATTCCAGGAGGATATATACAATAATGTTATTTGTAATTGTAATATTTAGTGGCTGCACAAATAACACCAATAAGTTGAAACAACCAAACGTGTTATTCATTATTGCTGATGATTTAACAGACCGTCTTTCTTGTTATGGTGATTCTGTAGCATCGACACCAAATTTAAATAAACTTGCAGATAAGGGCGTTTTATTTGCCAACACTTTTTGTCAATTTCCCACGTGTGGACCTAGTCGAGCTTCTATGTTATCCGGACTTTACCCATTTGAAACCGGTTATACATCTAATAAAGAAGGAACGCTTAACGAGCATTTACCCGATGTTGTTTCCTTACCTCATTTATTTCGCAAAAATGGCTATTTTACAGCCAGGATCGGTAAAATATTCCACATGAATATCCCCAATGGAATTGGCAAGTCTGGTACAGATGATACATTGGCATGGGACATTGCCATCAACCCTATCGGTTATGATGCCAGCAAATTCGCATGGGAACAATCAACTCATGTTGGAAACCAGGGAGGAGCTGGTATTCGCGTGGTTTATTCAGCCCCGGAAATTGATGATAAAGAAATGGCAGATGGACAAGGCTTAGAGAACGCAATTCAATTTTTACAAGACCATAACCCTTTAAAAACCGGGACGCCATTTTTTCTTGCTTATGGAATATATCGTCCCCACCCACCAATGATTGTTCCAAAAAAACATTGGGATGCTATCAATATCTCCAAATATAAACTACCAATGGTACCCGAAAATGACAGAGATGACATTCCGGAAATTAATTGGCACTTGAAAGGTGATGGATATAATTTTATTCCTGATAATCATGGTATAAATTATGCACATGCATACTATGCCGCCATCCATTTTGTAGATGATTTGGCAGGGAAATTAATTAATGAACTTGAAAAACAAGGGCTTGCAGATAATACCATCATCGTATTTACAGGTGACCAGGGATTTCATTTGGGCGAACACGGACATTGGCATAAATCAACTTTGTTTGAACAAGCTTGCAGGGTTCCGCTAATCATCGTTGATCCAAGACAAAAGGAGAAAAAGAAAATTTCAACAAATTTAACCGGACTGATAGATATTTATCCAACCCTTTGTGATCTAACAGGTATAAAAGCTCCATACAAACTATCTGGAACAAGTTTAAAAGCACAATTAACAGATGTAACTAAGCCTGGAAAGCAATATGAATATACAATGGGTTCTCCGAATGGTTATTCTGTAAGAACACAAAGATATCGTTATACAGAATGGAGAAAGGATCAAATACACACCGACCATTCAATGTTATATGATTTAGAAAATGATCCGAATGAATATGAAAATCTTGTAGGAAATCGTAGCTACAAAGAAATTGAAACTAAATTAAAAAGTAAGTTAGACTCTGTGCTTAAAAATTAATTTAGAACATCAAGATTGCCCGTAAGGCTACATCCATTCTGATTGATGCACTCATTTTATATCTAAGTTCATAATATAATTGTTTACAAAACTGTGGGCTATAAACTTTTAAATCAAACGAATCGAGAACTCAATAAATGTGATTTAGCTAGTTCTTGTTTTTCACATGTTTTTTTGCCTTTTCATAATTTTAACAATTCTGTTATTTATGATTTCTGACAGGTTCCAATTGTACAGTTTAGGATCAGTTGTACTATAAAACGCAACAACAACAGCATCAAGATCTTTATTGTATTTCGCAAAACTTTGATATCCCGGCACCCAACCTGCATGCTCATATTTATAAATGGAAGTGTATATTTCCTGTTCTCCGGGTTCAAACATCGATCCATCATTCAATGCCCTCAGAAAGGTGCCCACATCTTCAGCTGTGGCTAACATGCCATGTTCGTCTGCCTTTAAATCAAAGGGATGTCCTACATGGTAGCCACTCATCACATCGTCTAAATTCACCTCAACGAGCGAAGCGAAGGTATTATTAAGCTTATGCGGCAGTAGCATTTCCTCCTTTATGAATTGAAAGTTGTCATACCCCAGGACATCATCCATTATCTTATTGATTAAGAGATAATTTGTATTACAATATTCGTAGTCTTCACCAGGTTCAAAGTTGGCCGGCTTATCCAGGATCAATGCAAGACTTTCTTCATATGTCTCTGTAGGAGCCGCCCAAAAATTAGGCGCATTTGTAAAATTGGGGATCCCACTTCTATGTTGTATCATCAACTTCAAACTAATTCTCTCAGCATTTTCGATTCTTCCCACAAGATCTGGCAGATAATCCGCAATTGTTTTGTCCAGAGAAAGCCGTCCATCACTTACCAATTTGGTAACGGCCACAGCATCATACAGCTTACTAATGCTGGCAATCTTAAACAATGCATGTGGATTGGCAGGGATCTTGTTTTCCCGGTCATGCCACCCCGAAGCAAAATACTGCGGTGCTTTACCAGCCTGATCTACATAAACAATTATTCC
>JBFHER010000138.1:0-9908 GCA_041584055.1 Bacteroidales bacterium | reverse complement strand
TCATTGATGACAGCCCCGATGTTCGGGTGTTTTTAAAAGAAGCTTTTCAGCAAAAGTATAACATTGTATTGGCGATAAATGGAAAAGATGGCCTTGAGAAACTAAAACAAAATACGGTTCATTTGGTGGTTTGTGATGTGATGATGCCCGAAATAGACGGATTTGAATTCTGTCATAAATTAAAAGAAGACTCAGAAACCTGTCATGTGCCAATTATATTATTAACAGCCCTGGACGATGACGAAAATAAAATTAAAGGACTTGAATATGGTGCTGATGATTACATAAGTAAACCATTTTCAACAAGACATTTGGAAATTAAGATTGAAAAGCTGATTGAGAACAAACAAAAGCTAAAAGATTATTTTTCAAAAAACACCAGCATCCCTGATAATTCCATAGACATCTCAACAAGGGATAAGGAATTTCTTGAAACATTAAATCAGGCTATTGAAAAAAACATATCCGATTCAAACTTTGGTGTTGAGGAATTGGCATCTGAAATCGGCATCAGTCCATCTCATTTTTACAGAAAACTAAAATTGTTAACAGGACAAGTCCCCAATGCATATTTACGCAATTACCGTCTACACAAAGCTGTGGAACTGATGGAAAGCAATAAGGGCTATAATAACATCGAACTCATGTACCAAATAGGGATTGAATCATATTCTCATTTTTCTTCTTCATTTAAAAAATTGTTTGGCGTTTCTCCCTCTAACTACAATAAAAAAACGGATACACAGTAAGCATTCTTGAAAATTTCATGTGCATCGAATGCCTGTTATATGCTGAAATGCATTTTCTAAATCTTGTATAATTGATCTTTATAAAGGGTCTCAGTCAACTTTTTTTCATCTTTAAACGCAGCAAGATTTAACTGCGATCATCTCTTGCAAGATCTCAGTTGGATTTATCTTTTGGTTTTCATCCAAACCGTTTTGTAACAGGATGATCGATTCTTAGTCCCCGCATTCATCATACTCATGCCATCTTTTTACTAACACGGTTGTTTTTCTCAACAATAACCATTTTGACTTAAATGAGCAGGCAAATGAGAGATTTGAGCACATGTCACAGCTGCCGGTACCACTACTTTTGTATACAAATAGCGATTCTGTTAGTAATTATAATTATCCATTATGTCGAATATTAAAAATAATACCCTTATTGTTCTTTGCCTGATATTCTTTATAGGATGTAAGCAACTTGATGATCAGGAGAAATTTCAAAGACCAGATTGGCTTGCCGGGAAAATATACACCCAGATAGCTACCTTGCCTGAACTTTCTGATTTTAAGGAGTGTCTTCAACTGACAGGTTATGACACAATTCTTGATGTTTCCGGCAGTTATACCGTTTTTGCACCCAACAATGAAGCTTTTCAAAGTTGGTTTAACCTGCATCCTGAGTATGCCCAGTCCCTCGAAAATGTTCCAGTGGATATATTAGAAGATATGGTGCAACAGCACATCATACAAAATGCATGGAGCAAAGAACAAATCCGATCCCTGAATACAGATGGATGGATTGACGAAAACGATCCTGCCAATAATAAACCCTACGGATATAAACGACAGACCTTATTTCTGACACCAAATAAAAAGTATTTCGTTGATGGATTAGACCAGATTGTGGATTCAACGCTTTCAAGTTCCTATAAAAAAGTGTTTACATCATCCAGAAAATACAGTCCAATCTTTTACAATGAGTTTTTTGAAGTGAACGACTTGAGTTTCTCTGATTACGCTTTTTACTATGACCGGGATTTTGAAAGTGGCAATGTTTATTATGGGAACTCAAAAATATTAGGGGATGAAATATTTGCTGAAAACGGACTTATATATACCGTTGATGAAGTCGTAAAACCCTTGTACAATGCTGAAGAACTATTAACCAATGGGAAGGATAAGTATGGAAAATTTCAAGCCCTGATTAATAAATTTGGGTTATTTTCAGTGAATCTGACAGAAACCAATAAACAACCTGAAGTGATTGCGGGGACAGCTTTCGATTATTTGTACAATCTCTCGTTCCCCGGTTTGATCTTTTATCCGAATGAAGAATTAACGGGGCCCAATAAAAACAATGCCAACTATACTGTAAGATACCATAATGGATTACTTGCTCCGACTAACGAAGCGCTACAAAGTTTATATGATAACTTGCTAACACTAAAGAGCGGCTATCCACACTGGACAGATATAAATGCCATTCCTGATGAGGTTAATCTTTTATTGTTAAATGCACACATGAGCCTAAGTCCGATTTATGAAAGCTATTTCACAAAGGGGTTTGAAAATGGAGCAGGTGATCTACAAACAATTGACGAGGCCAATATCATCGATAAATATTATGGGAGTAATTGCAGTTTTATAGGTTTAAATAAAGCAGTAGTTCCACGTGCATTTACAAGTATCACAGGTCCTTTATTTTTACGTCCCGGTTATTCAAATATGAGAAAAGCGGTGGCATATTCAAAAACCTTACCGGCGCTTAAGAAAGCGAATCAAAACTATGTTTTTTATGTCATTCCAGATGTCGTTTGTGAGACAGATTCGTTGTTGTTGGCTGAGGGGTCTTCTTCCTTTAAAGCATTTGACCGGGCTGCGCTTAGGTTTACATCTATTGCAAGGAATCAATTAACAACAATGCTCTTGAATCACGTTGGGCTTCGAGTTCCAACCGGGATCCCGCGAAAAGAGTTCATAGAAAATTTGGCAGGGAATTTCATTGTGGTTAACAATGAAACAAATACAGTGTCGGGTGGCGTGAAAAACAAATATGGATACAATGGCGACTCAGCCATCATCGTTAACCCGGTGGCTTTAGAAGAAGCGGTGGATAATGGACGAACCTACAGCGTAAATACATGGTTTAGCATGCCGCAATCAGCAATCTATTCTACCTTATCACAATATCCAAAATTCTTCCAGTTAATCAAGGATGCAAAATTGTTCGACAATGTGTTTTTTACGTTTCCATTTTTAACGGATGGCGAGAATTACACCATCTTCGTGCCAACAGATGAAGCCCTTGGTAAATTTGATTTACAAAATCTAAGTATCGAGCAAAAGCAAGATCTTGTTAAGCACCATTTTGTTAAAGGAATAAGAATATGGACCGACGGATACATTCCGGGAGGTAACTATGAAACACTCAGCCTTGACAAATCTTCCAGCCAGTTTCAGACAAAATATCAAGCGCTTTCGATTCAAACCGACTATGATGTTATTCGAATTTTGGATGATAATGAACAGGTTATCACTGAAATTAGTGAGAAAGAGGGGAGCACTAACAAAATGATAGCTACAAGAGTGAATGCTTATACCAATGAGCAATATAACTATGTTGTTACTTCAGTTATGCATGAGATTGACACTGTTTTAATTAACTATTAGAAACGCCAGATTACGACAAATGATAAACTCAACTAAATATATTCTCGTGAAATATCATCTTGTATTACTTTATATTTTAGTCCAGTTTCTTTCTGCAACTGAGGTGCAAGCGCAAACATCGGTAATTGTGAGGGGAACTGTGAGCGATAGTATTGATAACAGCAGAATTATTGGGGCAACAGTCACAGAATACGACAAGGATCGTAGGGTAATCCTCGGTACCATTACGGATATCAATGGTAACTTTACGATTACCTTGAAAGATCGGAATGATATTATTGCTGTAAGTTTTGTGGGTTACAATACAAAAGAGATTCGGCTGAAACCGGGAGAAACCAACCTGGATGTTAAATTACGACCAAGAGTTGCCGAGATTGCAGGCATCAATGTGGTTGCGAAGTTCATTGCCATTGACCCGATCACAGGTGTTTCCTTTCGGGATCGCACCGGTTCCGTGGCGAAATTAGACCTGACAGAATCCTCCAATCTTGGGATGGTGTCAGCTGAAGAAGCACTGCAGGGAGCAGCTTCCGGTGTGGATATTATGTCTTCCGGTGGACCCGGAGGTGGATCACAAATTACAATCCGTGGGCTTAGTTCATTGGGGGGATCCAGCCCACTTATCGTTGTGGATGGAATTGAGCAGAACATCTCCATTGATGACGATTTCAGCTTTAGCTCTGCCGATCAGGATGACATCGGGGATCTTGTGGGTATTTCTCCACAGGATATTGCCACCATTGAGGTGTTAAAGGATGGATCAACAGCTGCCCTTTGGGGGTCGAAAGGGGCCGATGGCGTTTTGCTCATAACAACCAAAAGGGGAACAAGGGGAAAAACGAAGTTTGAATATCAGGGAAAATATACAATGAGCATCGAACCTCCATCAATTCCAATGCTTAGTGGTGACGAATACATCATGATGCAACTGGAAGAACTTCAGAATCAGAACGGTCTTTTTGACCTGCCAAGTGAAATTGCATATGATCCCAACTATGTTGATTTTAACAATTACAATAAAAACACAAACTGGATCGATGCTGTCACTCAGATGGGATTCATAAAAGACAACAGTTTTAATATTTCAGGAGGGGGAGACAAAACCACTTACAGGGTGTCTTTAAACTATTTGGACGAAGAGGGAACAACAAAAAACACAGGCGTAAAGCGCATCGATACAAGGATCAACCTCGACTATCGTATATCCACCAAACTTAATTTCAGAATCAACTTTAATTATTCTAATGTTTTAAAAGAAGACAACTACAGATTAGGTAAGAATGTGCGTGAAATGGCGTTTATAAAGGCACCAAACATGAGTATCTACGAGTATGATCAGAACAATATACCCACAGGTGAATATTTTACACCTATTACAAGTTATCAGGGCAATGGTTACGTATACTACAATCCGGTAGCCATGGTTGACTTAAGTTTAAACGATCAAAATCAACACACCTCACAAAATTCATTTATAATTAATAATATATTCCTAAAATGGTTGCGGTCCAGCTCTACTTTGTCTTTTCAATACCTGAACCGAACAACAAACCAGTTTCTTCCCAGTGCGGCAATCGGGATTGATTGGCTGAATAGCCTGAATAACCGAGCTTCGGAAAACAATGCCTTAACAACAAAAATCACTTTCCGTGAACAGTTGTTCATCACACCACAGTTTAAAAATCCGGATCACAAATTACTTGGAAATTTATTGTTTGAGATTGAATCCTCAGATGCTGAGTCGGTAACATTGTGGAGTAGCAATGGATCAGGCTATGGCATTCAGGATCCTGCTGCCACATCTCATATGCATTCAATTTCATCTTCTTTAAGCCAGTCCAGGGGTATTGGTGCTTTAAGTGGTTTTAATTATAAATATAAAGATCGCTATCTGCTGTCTTTTAATACAAGATTGGATGGGAGTTCAAAATTTGGTGCAAATAATCGCTGGGGATTTTTCCCAAGTATCTCGGGAGGTTGGCGTTTTACCGAAGAGAGGTTTTTTAAACGCATGAAATTCCTCTCCAATGGAAAACTAAGTGCAAGTTGGGCACAAGCGGGAAAACAACCCAGAAGTGTTTATGGCCGACATTCCTATTTCAATTCTCCTAATCCCAATCAGTACATCGACAATCAAATCATTGTCCCCACCCAATTGCAACTGGAAAATTTAAAATGGCAGACAGTAACCTCCTGGAACATTGGATTAGAAACATCATTTCTCAATGATAAATTCAGTGTTTCCTATGAACTCTACAGCAAACTGACGGAGGATATGCTTTGGGATGATTATGATATTCCCACATCCAGTGGTTACTCGGTATTGAATAGTTTTAATGGCGGGAGTGTTCAAAACAAAGGTTGGGATTTAACCTTTAATGTGAATGCCATTAAGGTGTCTGACTTTTCTTTAAATTTTGATTTTATTATTTCCCACAATCAGAATTCATTTCTTGAATTTCCTGATAACATAAGTCTGACAAATTCAACTGAAATCAACAATGGCGTATTTCCAACAAGGGCGGATGTGGGCAAACCGGTGGGTTCATTTTATGGTTTTAAATACCTGGGTGTATGGGCATCCGACGAAGACGTTGTGGCGCTTGATGCCAAAGGTAATCCATTGGTGGATGTTAACAACAACCCAATTCCACTCACCTATAAAAACGAATACACTTTTCAGGGTGGTGATGCAAAATATGCGGATATAAACCATGATGGGAACATCGATTTGCTTGATGCCGTTTATTTAGGTGACTCTAACCCCGATTTCTTTGGTGGTTTTGGAGCAAATATCCGCTGGAAAAACTTTAGATTATCCAGCAGATTCGTTTACAGAACAGGTTTTCAGATCGTAAACCAGATTGCATTAATCACTGAAGGAATGAATGATAGAAATAACCAGAGCAAGGCAGTGCTACATCGATGGCGGGTGCAGGGACAGGATGAAGAAGGCATGATTCCACGTGCCTATATGAATCATGTGGCAAATAATCTGGGCTCAGACAGGTACGTTGAAGATGGAGATTACCTGCGTTTAAATTACCTCACCCTTAGTCATGATGTCGATAAAAAGATTTGTAAAAGATTGGGTGTGAATGCGCTTAGTTTTGGGCTTACTGCGCGTCGCTTATTTACAATCACAAATTATTCAGGACAGGATCCTGAAATCCCTCAAAGTGGTACAAATCCATTTTGGTTTGGCGTGGATAATGGAAAAACTCCTACGCCAAGATCATATGTATTTAATATTGGTGTACGGTTTTAACGATTTAAAATTTAGTTTTTATGAAAAAATATATCTTGCTTTTTATATTGCCTTTTCTTGCTTCCTGTTCTGATTGGTTAGAATTGGTCCCTCTTGATGGATTGGTCAAGGATGAATACTGGAAATCAAAAGAAGATGTCGAGGCAACCCTCATGGGTGCTTATCAACTTTTTGCAAGCCAGGATGAAAACCTTTTTATTTACGGGGAAATCAGGGGTGACATGTTAAGCATTGGAGATAATTTATCTACCGACCGGCAAATCATTATGGAAGGAAACATTTCTTCTACCAATTCACTCACCAATTGGCAAAGTTTTTACACGGTTATTAATTATTGCAACTCGGTGTTGAAATATGCACCTATCATTCAGGAATCAGATGCAACCTACGGTGATTATCAAATGAAAGGTCATGAGGCGGAAGCACTGTATTTAAGAAGTTTGGCATACTTTTATCTGGTACGGATTTTTAAAGAGGTGCCACTTATAACAACTGCAATCGAATCGGATAAAGATGATTTATTTCCTGCCAAGGCAACTGAAACCAGGGTGCTTGAGCAAATACAGGGCGATTTAAAAAAGGCGATTACAGGTGTTTCCGGTGATTACGGTTCTGTGGAAGAAAATAAAGGGCGGGCAACAAAGGCAGCAATCAATGCATTGTTGGCAGACATTGCTTTGTGGAAGTTTGAATATGAGGATTGCATTCGTTATGTGGAGGAGATCGAAAAGGATGAGTTTGTGGTTATCCCAATTTCAAAGTGGTTCGAGATATTTAACCCCGGAAACTCAGTTGAAAGTATTTTTGAATTTCAATTTGATCAGTCTTTGGGCCAGTCTAACGGAATCTATAACCTCACTTACTTTTATGATTTTTTTCCACCCAGCGAAGCGGCAATTCAGCTGCTCGAACCGGTTTATGTTCGTGGATTAGGTTCTTACCGGGATTTGGGAACGGAAAAAAGAATTATTAAATATGCTGGAAGATATGCGGATGTTACCTCTTTAAGATCTGGATCTGATAATAAAAGCGCCAATTGGATTGTTTATCGCATGTCTGATGTCATGCTCATGAAAGCAGAAGCGCTTTCACAACTGGAAAGATTTTCGGAAGCGGTTGAAGTATTGAATAACTTCAGAAAGGCACGGAATCAAAGTTTGATCGAAAATGCAGCTTTGAGTACTGAGATGTTGGAAGATATGATATTGAAAGAACGGGCCATCGAACTGGCCTTCGAAGGGAAACGATGGTTTGACCTGTTGCGCATGGGGCGACGCAATAATTTTCAACGGAAACAAAAATTAATAGAAGTACTGGTGCAAAATGTGCCAGCATCTCAAAAACTAATCCTGTCGGCAAAACTTACAAATCCTATGGGTTGGTATTTGCCTATTCAGGATGAAGAAATAAATCGGAATTCTAACTTAATTCAAAATCCTTATTATGCGGTTTATACAAACAATTAGAATCGTAAAACTTGTTTCTTTTCTTGGACTGATTGGTTTATTGTCCGGTTGCGAAAATGAAGACGATACCATTGTAGGATTTTCTGACGAAAACACATATTCGCTTTCAACCTACGTTGAACAGAACAAAGAAACATACGCAAAATTCTGGCAAATTCTGGAAAAAACAAACCTGTATGCTGCTTTAAATGCCTACAATCCCGATGGCAATGGATTTACATTGTTTCTGCCCAATGATGCAGCCTTTGATCGCTATATTCAGTCATCGGATAAATACAACTCCTTTGATGCGCTTTTAAACGACCTGGATTTTTTAAATGTGCTGATTCGGTATCATTTGGTGAGTGGCGCTTATGAATTAAATAACTTTCCTTATGGTGCTTTGCCTGATTCAACTGCAAGCGGAGACTACCTGGCCATTGCCATTCAGATATCAGCAGATACGTCAATTTACAAGATTAACAACGTTGCACCCCTGGTTCGTGCAGATATACAAACTACAAACGGTTACATACATATCATCGATGATGTGTTGGAACCAATTACTGAGAGCGGTTATGAATGGCTGAAAAACAATGAAAACTATTCAATCCTTTCTCAGGCATTCGAAATTACCGGGCTTGATCAATTAATGGGGGTCCAAAAAACCAACTCCTCAGGGGGAACGGTTAAAAATGACTATACCATTTTTGCAGAAAGTGACTCCGTTTTTGAGCTGGCCAATATTCATTCAGTGGATGATCTCATTGCCAAATATCACACTGAAGGAATGGCGTACACAGACCCCAATAACGGGCTGTATCAATTTGCTGCGTATCATGTTTTGCAAGGTCAGTATTTCTTAAATGATTTTGTTGGTGCTACAAACTACAATACCTATGCAGTGTATCCGGTGTTTGTTAATTCGGGATTGGATATAAAAATAAATGCAGGGGCAGATACCTTCAAAACGATTATTACCGATGTGGACACCACTTATATTAATTATATCAGCCTTGATATGATTAAAAGTAATGTGAACACAAAAAACGGTCCAATTCATTTTATTTCTGACTTGATGGAATTGTATAAGCCATCCCGGAAAACAGTCACCCTCGATTTTTTAAATGATCCGGTTTTGCTTGATTTGAGTAAAAGCAACGGCACCTATACCTTACTTGATCCTGAAATATATGAATTTATTTATTGGGAAGGACCGCAAACGATTGTTTACAGAAAAGCTGCTGTCACCACAAATTCGTATATTGAAATATCGGGAGACTTTTTGCTTAGATATACCTTTCCGGCCATCTTGCCCGGTCGGTATCAGGTTGAATTAACAACCAACAGAAATGGTGCAGATAACGCCACCCTGCAAATAAAAATAGATGGGAAAAAAGTTGGTAGCAACATCAATCTAACATCAGGAGGATCGGCACGAACAAGTTTTGTAATCGGAACTGTTGATTTTACAGGCACCAACGAACATATTATTGAAATAAGCTCGCTCATTCCGGGTGGACTGAGGTGGTACAGTATGCGATTAATTCCTGTATGATGCAACTGTTTTTTTTAAATTAGAAGAACACCTGTCATCATGCATTAACATAAACAAATTGATTATTTATGAAATATATTCTAAGAAATATTCTGATATTGACTGCGATAGGGCTTTTTATGTCATCATGTCAGGAGTATTGGGATGATCATTATTCAGATCCGGAACCAACGGTAAACACATCTTTATTGGAAGCCTTGCGTGAAAATCCCAGGTATTCATCCTTCGTTTCAATA
>JBFHER010000137.1:0-9925 GCA_041584055.1 Bacteroidales bacterium | reverse complement strand
ATCCCTTGTAATGAAAATCGGAAAACTAATTTATTCCATTATTCTTTTAATCAATTTCATTTTAAGGTCTGTATAGGGGGCATATTTCAAATCTGATTCAAACCAAAAAGGCTTATGCAGGATGCTTTTAAAATGAGAAAAGGTATCAAACCCCGCTTTTGCGTGATAACTCCCAATTCCACTAAAACCTACTCCACCGAATGGTAGGTTACTGTTTGACAAGTGCATAACACTATCATTCACGGCCCCGCCACCGAAGGACACCTCTTTTAAAAGCTTTTTCACCGTTTTTGATTTCTCTGAATAAATATAACAAGACAGTGGTTTTGGTCTACTTTTCACTTCTGTAATTGTAGCGTTAAGGTCGGTGAACGTTAGGACCGGCAAGATGGGACCAAAAATTTCATCTTCCATGACCTTGTCGCTAAAGGTAACATTCTTCATCACAGTTGGACCAATAAAACGTGTATCTCTGTTCGTTTCCCCACCATAGCAAATTTTGGTTTTATCCATCAATTTTATCAGACGATCAAAATTCTTTACATTGATTATTTGTGTGTAATATTTAGAAAAGTCCTCGTAAGACTTAAAATATTTGTCCAGTTCTTCGGCAATTGCTTTTAAGAAAATTTCTTCTGTATGTTTTTCAACCAACACATAATCGGGAGCCACACAGGTTTGGCCTGCATTGAGAAATTTGCCCCATATGATTCGTTTCGCTGTGGTTTTAATATCACAATCGGCAAAAACAAAGGCAGGGCTTTTTCCGCCAAGCTCTAAGGTAACCGGTGTTAGATGTTTCGCAGCAGCCTGATAGATTAAACGACCAACAGTTATGCTTCCGGTAAAAAATATCTTATCAAAGCGGTGCTCTAACAGCGCCTGTGTTTCAGTCGGTCCTCCCTCAATCACATGAAAATAACCACGCTCAAAATTACTGTTGATTAATTTTGCCATGGCATTGGATGCCTTAAGTGCTAATTCGCTTGGTTTTAAGATGACTGTGTTGCCGGCTGCGAGCGCTGTTATGGCCGGCAAAATTGATAATTGGTAGGGATAGTTCCACGCACCAATCACCAGGGTTGTGCCCAACGGTTCAGGAATAATGTAGCATTTGGCCGGAAAGTTCGCAAATCCGGTTTTCACTTTTTTTATCTTGCTCCATTTCGCCACATTTTTAATTGCGATATTGATTTCCTGATAAATTAAAGAAAATTCTGTGATGTACGTCTCAAATTTCGATTTGCCAAAATCCTCATAAATTGCTTCATACAACATGCTCTCGTTGTCTTTTAGCAATTTCAGCACTTTCTTTAAAGCAGCAATCCTGAATTTAATGTCTTTCGTTTGATTTGTATCAAAAAAATGTTGCTGTTCGGATATAATATTCTCTACTTTCATTTATATATTAATACTTTATATGTTAAGCACGTTTGAAAAATAAAATTCAAACAAACCTGATTTGTGAAGTAGCTTCCACTTACTCTATTCTTCCTTTATCAAAAATTAGGCCCACATTTTTTCTTGTCCGATTCATCACAATTCAAAAGTAAACATTTTTATCACCTTCTATATCCTAAAAATTATTTCTTGACATATGTCAAGACCACTGAATTGATAAAAAAGTACTTTTAAAAAAATTATTACAATCAAATTATGTCGCACCATTTAATTAAAGCAGGTATAAATTTTTACGCTATTTTAAAAAATCTTGAAGATTTAGTTGCACTTGACCCAACTTGTCAGGGATTGATTAAAAATAAATCATTGACCATTCAATTTTTAGTAAAAGATGGGCCCAAAGGCTGGGTGAAGTTTGAAAAAAATCAGTGCACTGTTGGACAAGGTCGCATAAAACACCCATCGCTTATCCTGTGGTTTACATCACCCGAGCACTTAAATAAGATGTTTGATGGTAAAAGCAATCCGATTCCCTTAAAGGGATTTACAAAGCTTGGTTTTATGAAGAACGAGTTCACAGAAATTACAAATCGACTGGCATATTATCTTAAACCGGAACTTCTTGAAAATCCATCGGATGAATACATAAAGATAAACACGCGTTTCACCCTCACCGTTGCAGCCTTTTCTTTGTCTGAAATAAGCAAATATGATAAAAAAGCCAATTTAACTGCAAGTCACATGCCCAATGGTATTGTTCAATTAACTGTGCTTCCTGATGGTCCATCGGTGTATTTAAGCATTGAAAACGGTGAGATTAAGGCAACAAAAGGAATCCATAAAAATCCTGATGCGGTTATGGAGATGCAGAATTATAAAAAGGCCAATGATTTTTTAAATGGCAGGTCGAATTCTTTTAAGGCCATTGCATTAGGAGACGTGAGAATAAAAGGACAAGTGCCATTGCTTGATAACTTAAGTATGATATTAAGTAAGGTAAATAAATATATCCAGTAGTATTAAGTTATGGATTAAACAAGAATTACGAATACATGAAAACATATAACTACAAAAAATCACAAGCACTTTTTGAAAAGGCAGCCGACATCATTCCCTGTGGAATCTATGGCCATTTCAGTCCTGCTCCTTTGGTCCCAACTTCGGATTACCCTTTTTATGTTGAAAGGGCAGACGGGGCGAGATTTTGGGATGTAGATGGCAATGAATTTATTGACTACATGTGTGGTTATGGTCCGATGGTGCTGGGATACAACAATCCTGTAATAGATACAGCAGCAAATGAACAGCGTTTAAAAGTGAATTGCGCCACTGGACCAGCGCCCGTAATGGTAGAACTGGCACAGGAATTGGTGGATACCATCCCCATAGCGGACTGGGCATTCTTTGCAAAAAACGGGGCGGATGTAACCACTTATGCGCTTATGGTGGCCCGTGCTCATACGGGACGGGACAAAATAATTCGATTAAAGGGAGGATATCACGGCACGGCTCCCTGGGCACAGTCCCCTGATCATAATGGAATAACATTTAACGATGCCCGAGACATTATAATGGGTGAATGGAACAACTATGAAGCTCTGGAGCAATATGTACACAAGCACAAAGGCATGGTTGCAGGGATTATTTCCACACCCTATAATCACCTTACCTTTGCCGACAATGAGTATCCACAGGAAGGGTATTGGAAGAAAGTAGAGACCCTTTGTAAAAATGAAGGCATCGTTTTGATTGTTGACGACGTTCGCGCCGGTTTTCGTTTGGATATGGGTGGATCAAATGAGTTTTTTGGTTTCAAACCACACCTCATTGCCTTTTGCAAAGCCATCGGAAATGGTTATCCAATTTCTGCGTTGGTTGGAACAAAAGAGCTAATGAATTCTGCCGGAAATGTTTTTCACACAGGTAGTTATTGGTTTTCTGCCGAACCCATGGCCGCTGCTTTGGCAACCATTCGTGAAATGAAAAGGACCAACAGCATTCAAACAATGTTTGACATTGGCAGCCAATTGAATACCGGTCTCATTGCGTTGGCAAAGGATCATGGCTATAACATGAAAATTACAGGTCATCCGGCCATGGCCTATTACAGAATAACCAACGATCCAAGCCTGATGCTCCATCAGAAGTGGTGCGCTGAAGCAACTAAACGAGGTGCTTATTTTACATCCCATCACAATTGGTTTGTTTCTGCAGCGCACACAAATGATGACATTGAACGCACACTAATCATTGCAGATGAGGCATTCAAAGCAATAAAAAATAACACAAAATAAACAAACAATGCTCACAAACGATGACTATAAAACCTTATTGGAGACAGCCAGGTCCATCCGGCATTCAATTATCGACACAACTTTAAAAGCCGGGGGAGCTCACATTGGAGGGGGCTTGAGTATGCTCGACTTACTTGTGGTCTTGTATTTTAAAACCATGAAGATAGACCCAAACAATCCGGATGATCCAGACAGAGATCGGTTTATACTAAGTAAAGGACACGGTGCCATTGGTTATGTACCCACCTTGGCTGAGCGCGGTTTTTTTGATAAAAAACTACTGGACTCATTCAATAAATTCAAATCCCCTTTTGGCATGCACCCTGACAGTCTGAAAATTACCGGATGCGACGCCTCAACAGGTTCACTCGGGCACGGACTCCCCATGGCTGTAGGCATGGCACTGGGTGCCCGCATGCAGCATAAAGAATTTTACACATTTTGCATCGTTGGTGATGGAGAACTTAACGAAGGTTCAAACTGGGAAGCCGCCATGACAGCAGCACACTATAAACTTGATAAGTTGATTCTCTTTGTTGATCGCAACATGCAAATGATTGACGGTCCCGTAGAACAGATTATGGGATTGGAACCTTTGGCTGATAAGTGGAAGGCCTTTGGCTGGGAGACAATTGAGATTGATGGGCACGACCTGCACAAAATTGTTGAAGCAATCGATAGCGCAAAAGCAACAAAAGATAAACCAGTGGTTATTATCGCAAAAACAATAAAAGGCAAAGGAGTTGATTTCATGGAAGATCAAACCATGTGGCATTATGGTGCCATTGATTCAGAGAAAGGAAGACAAGCCCATGCATCCGTAGACAGAATGTATGCAGACTTAGGTCTATAATTACAGAAAAAAAGGCTCCTTTCAACTTTAATGATTAAGTTTTAACCTCAAAATGCGACATATATATGAGTAAAGAAGTAAGCGGAACAACCTGGAATGTTTATGATGCAAATAAACTGACTCAGGCCGAAATATATGGGCAGGTATTGTGCGATTTAGGCCAACAATATCCCAACATTGTCGGCCTCAGTGCCGACCTTGCTAAATCAACAAAAATAGGCATGTTTCAAAATAAGTTTCCCGACCGATTTGTAAATGTAGGCATTGCTGAACAAAACATGTTTGGGATTGCAGCAGGGATGGCAAAAACAGGCTTATTACCCTTTGTTTCAACCATGGCAGTATTTGCATCCTTGCGGGCAGCAGAGCAGATTCGCACCGACATCTGTTATCAGAACTTAGATGTAAAAATAATTGCGACACACGGTGGCGTTGCATTTGCTTCTGCCGGCACCACCCATCAGGCAACGGAAGATTTGGCTATTATGCGGTCATTTGCCAATATGACGGTGATTGTTCCCGCAGATGGTATTGAAACAGCCAAAGCTGTGAAGGCGGCAGTATTATATCCGGGACCTGTGTACATTCGCATTGGCCGTGGTTTTGAACCCACGTATTATAAGGATGAAAACTACGATTTCACAATAGGCAAAGCCGTTGAAATTCGCAAAGGGACCGACATCACAGTAATTGCCACAGGAATAACCGTATTACAAGCTGCAGAAGCAGCTGACTTCCTGGCAAAAACAGATGGTTTAAGCGTTCGTGTGATAAACATGCATACCATTAAGCCATTAGATAAAGAAGCCGTCCTAAATGCTGTGACTGAAACACGCCGCATATTAACCGTTGAAGAACATAGTACCATTGGTGGTTTAGGAACCGCCGTTGCGGATGTGATTGCTGAAAGCGGGAAGGGCTGTGCTTTTTCGAAAGTGGGCCTTCAAGATGAATTTGCAGAGATAGGTTACCCGGAAGATTTGTATGCCTATTACAAGCTTGATTCGAACGGCATCATTGAAAAAGTAAGGGAAATAATGGGTAAAGATTTTGAAGAAGATGATAACTGGGATGATGAAGTATAGTAATATTATTTCGGCTCAATTAACGATTAAACAACAGCCATGACAAAAAACGAAGATCTATTGGTTGCTGAACTCTATATAAAAGCTGTTTTTCCCGTTTTAAAGGTATTGATGAGTGATGATCCAAAAACAGCTGAAAGATTTAGAGATACTGTTGCCAGCATTGTTTTCAGAGCCAATCACAACGCCGATTACATTGGGGCTACTTTCAATTTTAACAGAGGGAACATTGAAATTGAAGATACGCCAAAAGAAAGTGGAGACCTGATTTTCACTTTTAAAACAGTTCGTCAGATGAACTCCTTTTTAAAAGGAGGCATTGCTCTCCCTCATATAAAAGGGATATTTAAGCTGAAGTTACTCAGCTCGTTTATTGCAACCTTGCTAATGCTCAGGCTAATGATGCCTAACAATCGCCCCAAAAGTGATCATAAAAGGTATCTGAAAGTAAAACTCGCGTTGTACATGGTAAGTACAGCACTGAGTAAATTAAACAAAAGTGGCGACAAAGCGATGCTTGCCTGGACAGGCAGGCAACCCGACCGCATTTATCAACTCTCGGTAGTGGGCACCGATATTGCAGCATACTTACGTGTAAAGGCAGGGAAAACAAAAGCAGGACGGGGAACCTACCAAAGAAAACGCCCCTTCGTACATTTGAAATTCAATGGGGTTGATGGAGCATTGAAAGTTTTATTAAAAGATGCTGAATTTGTTGATGCAGTAGACAATAATTATATAACAATCGAAGGATCTCCGGAATATGCTGCGAACTTCAATGATTTTATGATGCGCATACAGGCACTAACCACTTAAAGAATAATGCCACCGATGAAGGATATCTGGCGTCGCGTGATGAAAAGGAAGCTGGATTTCAAATTATTGCCGAATCATCTCAAGCGTAAGGCAAAACTGCAACTACAATCATTTTAAAATGGTTTTATTCATAAAAAAAACAAAGTATCTTTATACTGATCATTTATTTTGCTTATGAAGGATACTTTAAAATCGTTTATATTAACACTGGCTCCTTTTTCTGACCATGATTTTAATGAGGCCTTACCTTTTTTTAAAACAGAGGTCATAAAAAAAAATGCATATTTCAGTAAAGCCGGAAGAGTTTCAGACAAACTGGGCTTTGTTGTTGATGGGTTGTTACGGTCATTTTATACAATAAAAAATAAAGACGCCACCACTTTTTTCCTGACACCGGGCTCCGTAGCGTGTGCCTTGTTAAGTTTTTTACAAACAATCCCTGCTGTTGAAAACATACAGGCACTGCAAACCTCCACCATTGTTACAATAAAACGAAAAGATCTGGAAACCTTGTACCATGAAAACTGGAAATGGCAACAGGCGGGCAGGGTGTTAATCGAGAACTATTACATTAAAATGGAACAACGTTCAATCTCCCTCCAAAATCAAACTGCCTTGGAACGTTATCGGGCGTTTACAAGAGAATTTCCCGAGATTGTTCAGTCAGTTCCGCAACATTACATTGCCTCTTTTTTAGGCGTCTCTCCCGAAACATTAAGCAGAATTCGCAAAATAAAGTAGTGACTTCCTTTTAAGAATGTCGATTCTTAAAAATGAGCACATCACTCAAGGTATAAACAAGCCCCTGACACTTGTGATGCAGCGCTTTCTTAATGGCAATAATAATTGGGTGACATGCAACAAGATAACACACTTCCATCACCGGGGAATCTTTGGTATTAATGCGTAAAAAAGTACTCTTCAAAAATATTGAAAACTTATTTTTGAGATTGCTGCAATTTTAAAATTGCTGTGGCAGCCCACAAGGTTGCAGCCTGGCCATGATAATCTCCTGTAATTTTTGGTCTGCGCAGATAGTAACTTTTTCTCTTTTTTGCATTGGTCCACATGCAAACATCCTTTACTTCGCCCTTTTTATTCACAAAATTGACCGCCAATTCATTCCAGGCCTTTTCTATTACAGGAAGGTAAGTTTCTTCCGACAAAATGCCCAGATCAACCCCTGTTGCCATGGCATATAAAAACATGCCGGTACAAGATGGTTCTGCAAAGCTTTCAGGCTCATCAATCAATTGATGCCACATGCAGGATTTCCCCTGATACTGCTTAAGGGCATCCATCATTTTTTTGTAAGCTCCCACCAGTTCAGGATACTTTGAATGTTCTTTCGGTAATACCTGTAGAATCTCTGTCATGGCCGATGCTGCCCAACCATTGCCCCGTCCCCAATAAAAGGGCGCATCTTCACGATGAAAAAATAAACCATTTGGTTTCTGAAGACTGTCAATGTAAGCCACCAACTGCAAGGCAGCCCGATCGAGGTATATTTTATCTTGTAAAGATTTGTAAGCTTGAACCTGCAATGAACCCACCATGTACATATCGTCAATCCAGAAACGTGTGAGAGCAGTTAGCCCATCTTGTCGTTGATTTTTATATTCATCATCCGCCAAAGCCTTTCCTTGTCTGAGGTATTCTTCCTTCCCCGTTTGGCGATACATTTCCAGAGGCCAGATGCCAAACACATTAAAATCCACATGCCCGGAACGCGGTTTCCTTTTGCCTGATAAAAAAGGGGCATAACCGGCTTCTATATTATGAAGAATGTCTTTGTTATGAGTCGCATCCGCAAAAATCAATGCACCGTAATAACTGCATACCTTTTGGTAACGCCAGCCAAACCGCCTATCAATTAAATTAGAAGCGATGCTTTCTCCAACCTGCACGGGCTCCTTCTTAAGGCACATCTTTCCAGTTTCTTTATATTGAGCAACAGATTCGGTATTTATTGTAACTGTTATGATGCATGCGATTATCGCAAGTAATCTGAGTTTCATTTTATTGATATTTATCTAACCTTTTAATTGTATTCCCGTTTTAGATTCTCAAAATCTAAAAACAATGTTTTTCCATTGAATTCAAAGAACAATGTTTTATCCTTAACTTTTGCATTTATGTATGGAGAGTCATAGCGAACATACGCTGTATTGACTAAATTTCCATTCACAAAAAATTCATTACCAAACTTCAAATCATAATCATTGCCCTTTGATTGATAGCTCAATTCCAGTGATTTAGAATTGAAAGTAATGGTGTTTTTTTTGATCCGCTGGGTGAATTCTTCAAACGTGCCATCCTCAGCCAGAGAACCGGCTTCTGCAATCCAGAACACTTTTTTTCCGGGTTGAATAATATCATCCTGTGCCCCTTCTGCAAAATGAAAATTGTTTGTTCCTATAAAGGCACAATAGGTTTTCCCTTTCTTACCAAAAATGTAATTCCCATCAATAAAAGCGGTATCAAATTTCAAGCTTGGAAAATACGCACGTGTAAAGTCCAAAAGATCCATCTCCATCAGACCTTTCCTTTTTGGAATATTATAAATCGCCAGGCTTACATTCTTATCCTGAACGGCATGTGGTAGATGGCCATATCCCACATCATAATTAGGAGATTGACGTTTTTTGTTCTTTTTTAATGCAGGATGGGTATGAAATACACTAAAGTGGTTCTTAATATTTATGCCAAACACATGCTGCTGATCGGCATAGGTGCCAGGATGATAACTCTGGGCTGTGTACATTGAATATTCATTGGTCTTATAAGTATAAGTGTTCCCTTTTTGAATGGCAATACCGTGGGTTTGGGGATTAATTACACGCATGAGAAAAGGTTCCAAATGCAGCCATCGCACAATTGCAAGGTCAAGCGACTTAAACGGAGCAACAGCCTCGTTAGAAAAAGAAATATGTTTGCGTATGTGTGCCAATGAATTTCTTACAACTTCAGGATTCGTAAATGCCTCCATCCCCCATTGCATCATCATACTACGGTTATCAGTGCCGTGGTATCCCTCAGGTTTTAAATCAGAGACGTTTAAGCCATTGCTTTGCTTAATTATAACCTGACTCGAGTCTTTTGCAATTTCGGTTAAAACAGAAGGCAGTTCATATTTCCGGGTGGTCATTAAGCCATTCATCATGCTTGGCTTAAATGCTTGTCCATCTCCCCAGTAATAACGGGTAACACCACCCATATTCGCATTTGCACCACCTTGTCGTCCTCGTTCGTAAGCCCGTCCGGTGGCAGATATAAACATTGTGTGAGTTTGCTGAACAGCCACATCATAAAAGAGTAAATCCATAATGATTTGTCCCTTTTTTACAATTTGCTCATCCTTTGCAAAGTCTATCAGGTTAATTAAAGCTCCAATATCTTCCTTGTAATACACTTCTGAATTAAACTCAGCAAAGCCATATTTCCATCGCATTTCAAACCAATCCATGGCTCTCTTT
>JBFHER010000136.1:0-10034 GCA_041584055.1 Bacteroidales bacterium | reverse complement strand
TGAGACTTTGGACGTTCAATACCCAGGCCATACAATCTATCCCAAACAAGTGATGACAGCACGCCTAAAGCTCTAGATACACCAAACAAAACAGTATAAATAGGCTGTTCATGAATACCGAAGCTTGTTAACAAACTACCAGAAATGGCATCCACATTTGGCCATGGATTCTTAACCTTTCCTGTTGCCAGTAACACATCGGGTATAACATCATACATATCACGCACAATATTGATGTATTGCGCATCCGGTGCATATTTGTTCGCAAATTCCAGCTGAACGGTAAATCGGGGGTCTGTCTTACGCAGCACTGCATGCCCGTATCCGGGAATAACACCACCCTCATCCAGTGTTTTTAAAGCAAACTCTTTGATCTGATCTTTTGTTGGGCAACATGTATCACAGTAATTCAGCATTTTATCAATGTACTTCATCACTTCCTGATTTGCCATTCCATGCAATGGTCCGGCCAGGCCGTTCATTCCTGCCGCGAAAGAATAGTAAGGATTTGACAAGGCAGATCCAACCAGGTGTGTTGCATGAGCAGACACATTTCCTCCTTCATGATCAGCGTGAATCAACATATACAAACGCATCAAACGTTTCACCTCTTCGGAGTCAAAGCCCATCATATGTGCCAGATTTCCTGCCCAGTCGAGACTTGGATTAATATCGATGTATTGCTCTTTATGAAACACCCTTCTATAAATATAAGCAGCAATCACCGGCAAAGCAGCAAGCAGATCCATCACACCTTCGAACATTGGATCCCAAAAATCCTTTTTATCCATGCCTTTTTCATAGGCCTTGCGAAATTGTGATTGATTGGACATGGCCAAAATTGCAGTGTTTAACTGAATCATGGGATGTGCTTGTTTTGGTACTGCATTGATCACATCAAATACATATCCGGGAATATTCTGTGCCCTCAATGCCCAATCTGCACTTATTTTCTTCACTTCTTTTATTGTTGGCACCTCGCCCAACAACATTAAATAAAATAAGCCTTCCGGTAAAGGTTCTCCCACCGGATTAATTCTTGGCAAAATCTTTTGAAGCTCAGGAATTGTATAGCCGCGAAAACGTATTCCTTCAGCCGGATCCAATTTTGAGGTTTCAGTCAATAAGGATACAATGCCTTTCATTCCACCGATTGCATGAGATACAGTAACTTCCTGCAGCACATGATCTCCATGATTGGCAAGTAAACGTTTGAGTTTGTCGGCCTCTACGAGGCCCTTTTCATGTAATTTCTTTTTAATGGAGTTCATTGTTAAGTCTTTTAAATCTATAATATAGAAACGCTTATCTTTCCTTTTTGTTTAACATTTACAACGAGAAAGATTAATTTTTAAATAAATTAACTTATTGTCATATGTAAATATAATTATTTTAAAATAAATGAATCGCCTCTTCAGAAATATTTTTAACAAAGACAAATATGAAACACATAGAAATCAGGCCAGCAAATCCTGTATTGCCTTCTCCACTTTTTCGAAACCAAACGCGCCATACACCTCCTCAAACAAGGCTTGAATTTCTTTATTGCACAAGTTCCCAATGCTACCCTCATGTGTATGATTGATGGTGAGATTCGGCTGAAAATTGTCATCCTCAATATCCAGCCCCACCTGCTTATATGCATCCCGAAACGGCACACCATTTAACACACGTTGATTCACTTCTTCGACGCTGAACAAATATTTATACTTCTCATCACTAACAATGTCTTCTTTCACCTCAATTTTTTCAAGCATCATACTTGTCATTTCAACACACTGCTGCAACTCCTCAAAGGCAGGTACAAACATTTCCTTTATAATTTGGAGATCGCGAAAATAGCCTGACGGCAAATTTGTGGTGATGGATGTAACTGCTGCAGGCAGATTCTGCAATTTATTGCATTTGGCTCTTATTAATTCGAACACATCCGGATTTTTTTTATGGGGCATGATGCTTGAACCTGTCGTAAATTGATCCGGCAACTTTATAAATCCAAAGTTTTGATTGACATAAAGGCAGGCATCCATGGCCAGCTTAGCAACGGTAGACGCAATGGCAGAGATAGCAAAAGCCACCGTTTTCTCCATTTTTCCCCGTCCCATCTGTGCATAGACGACATTATAATTTAGGCTGTCAAAACCAAGCAGATCTGTTGTCATTTGCCTGTTCAAGGGGAACGAAGAACCGTAGCCAGCCGCCGACCCCAAAGGATTCTTATTACACACCTTCCAGGCGGCATTCAAGAGGTGCATGTCGTCAACGAGACTCTCGGCATAAGCACCAAACCAAAGCCCAAACGACGAAGGCATGGCGACCTGCAAATGCGTATACCCGGGCAGCAGAATATGCTTGTATTTCTCACTGTTAGAATTGAGCACCTTAAAGAGCTCGTATGTACTGTCCGCTATAATTTTTATTTCCTTGCGGGCAAACAACTTCAAATCAACCAGCACCTGATCATTTCGTGAGCGCCCGCTGTGTATTTTCTTGCCAACATCTCCAAGCTTCCTTGTAAGCATCAACTCAACCTGACTATGAACATCCTCAATGTCTTCCTCAATGATGAAGTTTTGTGTCTCTATTTGTTGATAAATCAGCTTTAACTCTTTCAAAAGAGCCTCCAGTTCATTCTTTTTAAGCAAGCCGATGCTTTCAAGCATCGTGATATGGGCCATTGATCCAAGCACATCGGATGACGCCAGATGAAGGTCCAGCTCACGATCCTTACCCACAGTGAACGCTTCTATTTTTTTATCAACTGAAATATTTTTTTCCCAAAGTTTCATAATATAAGATGCTATATGATTCAAGGATGAGGACAGAGGTCAAATGAAAACAATTGAAATATCCTGATCCCACTTCCACTATTCACTATTTATTGCACACCCACGAATCAAGCCTCACCCAAGGGGCCAAAATTCATAGGCATGGGAGGAACCGGTCCACCTTCAGCCACTTTTATCTGACCGTGATGGGACTCATACTTCGCGATATTATCCTGCAATGCCATCATCAATCTTTTGGCATGTTCTGGTGTTAGTACAATGCGGGACTTCACTTTTGCTTTTGGAATCCCCGGCATTATTCTCACAAAGTCAACTACAAACTCGCTGCTTGAATGCGTTATTACTGCAAGATTCGCATAGGTGCCCTGTGCTATCTCCTCGGTTAACTCTATATTTATTTGTCCCTTTACCTGTTCTTTTTTATCCATGATTTTGCTTTTCGGCTAAATTACTAAATCTTTTCACACTCCTCAAACACATCAATAAACAAACCGTTGTACACATTGCAATTTTACAATTCAAGAGCGATGATGACAAAAAAAAACATCCCTCTCCAAAAAATTTGGATCAGAGGGATGTTTACAAGATCTATTTCTATCGTTTTATTTTTTCCAAACGTTCTCCATGTCTTCCAGGGTTTTACCTTTTGTTTCGGGCACCATGCGCCAAACGAAGATGGCAGAAAGAATACTCATAACACCATAAAACATATAGGTTCCCCCATTGCTAAATTCCATCATTGCAGGATAGGTTGAGGAAATAAAATAGTTTGCGGCCCATTGAAATGCAACGGCTACTGCCACTGCACGACCTCGTATTTTATTTGGGAAAATTTCAGAAATCAGTACCCAGCAGATTGGCCCCCAGGACATCATGAAAGATGCCGTGTAAATGATGATAAACACCAAAGTGCCGATCCCAATAATATTTAAGAAGGCGAGTGAGCCAATTGCGAACATACCAATTGCCATGCCGATGGATCCAACGATCAACAGTGGTTTTCTGCCCCATCTGTCCACCGTCATGATAGCAACAACAGTAAACACAACATTTACAAGCCCCATAATTACAGTTTGCATCATGGATGCATCTTTCCCTGCTCCCATACTTTCAAAGATTCGTGGTGCATAATACAAGGCGACATTAATTCCAACAAACTGTTGAAAAACAGAAAGCAGGATACCGACAATGATCACGATTTTTCCGTAAGAAAAAAGTTTGCCGGAAGTTTTCTCAACGGTCTTTTGGATCTCTGAAAGTATAGATTTTGCCAATGTCATACCGTTAATTTTGGCAAGTATACCAAGTGCTTTTTCGTTTCTGTTTGTTAAGGCTAAATACCGGGGACTCTCAGGCACGAAAAATAAGAGAAAGCCGAAGAGAGCAGCAGGTATTGCTTCTGAGATAAACATGCGTCGCCATCCTATGTCGTTGATCCATTCAATGGACTGGCCATTTGAGATGCCCCAATTCACAAAATAAACAACCAGCATACCGAAAATAATTGCAAATTGGTTAAACGACACCAGTCTTCCTCTAATTCCTGCGGGCGCCACTTCTCCAATATAAACGGGGACTACAGCAGATGCCAATCCAACGCCAATTCCACCGATTACACGGTAAAAATTAAACATATAAAGCAATGCCAATGATGGCTCTCCTTTTGTAAAAAACAAAAACTCAGGATTTCCGGATCCCAGGGCAGAAACAAAAAACAAAAACGCAGCCAGCATCAGTGTCACACGACGCCCCAACTGTAATGCGAGTAAACCTGATATTGCTCCACCTATAATACAACCAATCAAGGCACTTGAAACAGTTGCACCATGCGCAAAGCTACTTAAACCCAAACTAGTAATAAAATACGCCTCAATGGATTTCTCGGCTCCTGAAATTACGGCCGTATCATAACCAAAAAGCAGCCCTCCTAGAGTAGCCACCAATGCAATCATATACACGTAATACTTGTTCTGTTCTTTATTCATTTTTTTCGGTATTGAAGTAGATTAATATGCTAAAATAGAAAAAGCCTGAACGGAATCCTACTTCCGCCAGGCTTTTTATTTGGTCTTTTAAACGTAATTATTGATCAATGCTTCGAGCAATTCCTGTTTTCCGCTTATCTGAGCAGGCTCCCCTGCTTCTTTGGCAATCTTACGCAGATCTTCGAGGGTTAATTTTCCAGCTTCAAACTCAGCTCCTTTCCCTTCATCGTAGGATGCGTAGCGTGCTTTTTTGCGCGCAACATAATCACTTTCATTTAAAATGCGATCTGCAATTACCAATGCGCGGGCAAATACATCCATTCCCGAAATATGTGAGATAAAGATGTCTTCCAAATCGGTTGAATTGCGACGTGTTTTTGCATCAAAGTTTACACCACCGGTATGCAGACCACCACCGGCAAGAATAACCATCATTGCTTCGGTTGTCTCAGCAATGTTTGTAGGGAATTCATCTGTGTCCCATCCATTCTGATAATCACCTTTATTTGCATCGATGCTTCCAAGCATTCCTGCATCAACAGCACACTGTAATTCGTGCTCGAAAGTATGACCAGCCAAAGTTGCATGGTTCACTTCGATGTTAAGTTTGAAATCCTTATCCAATCCGTTGGCGCGTAAGAAACCAATAACTGTTTCAGTATCCACGTCGTACTGATGTTTCATCGGTTCCATTGGTTTTGGTTCAATTAAGAAAGTTCCTTTGAAACCTTTTCCGCGGGCATAATCGCGTGCCATGGTAAGAAACTGAGCCATGTGCTCTTTTTCCCGTTTCATATCGGTATTAAGCAATGACATATAACCTTCACGGCCACCCCAGAAAACATAATTCTGACCGCCCAATGCAATGGTTGCGTCTATTGCATTTTTAACCTGTGTTGCAGCATTTGTTAATGCGATAAAATCAGGATTGGTTGAAGCGCCATTCATGTAACGCTTGTTTGAAAATACATTTGCAGTTCCCCACAGCAGCTTAACACCGGTTTGATCCTGCAACTGCTTTGCAACAGGTACCATTTCTGCCAAACGGGCTTCGATGTCGAAAACAGATCCATCACCCACAACATCAGTATCATGAAAACAATAGAAAGGAGCACCGATTTTTGTAATAAACTCAAATGCAGCTTCCATTTTATCTTTGGCTACACCTATTGGCGTTGAAGCAACGTTCCAGGGAAAGTCAACAGTTCCGGGACCAAATGGATCTCCACCATCGCCACAGAAAGTATGCCAATATGCCACAGCAAAACGAAGGTGATCCTTCATTGTTTTTCCTGCAACAACTTTATTTTCGTCATACCATTTAAACGCTAAAGGATTTTTTGATTCACGTCCCTCAAACTTAATCTTTTCAATCCCTTTAAAATACTCTTTATTTCCTACAAAGTAACTCATGATTTTATTTTTTATTGATTGTTATTATTGTAATTCTTTGTTTAAGGCAGACAACCATTTCTGGTATGCATCCTTGTACTGATCCACTTTGTCAAGATCGGGTGCTACTGTTTCTATTACTTTTAAACCTGAAAAAGCCTCGTCGAATGATTTATAATATCCAGTCCCCACAGCGGCACCTCTGGCAGCGCCCTGCGCGCCATCCGTGTTGAACAGTTGAATTTCGGATCCAGTCACACACGACAACGCTTCACGGAACAATGGACTTAAAAACATATTTGCTTTCCCGGCCCGAATAACAGAAGATTCCAATCCGGTTTCTTTCATCACATCGATTCCATATTTAAAAGAATAAACGATGCCTTCCTGAGCAGCACGGAAGAGGTGTCCCTGTGAATGGGAATTAAAACGCATGCCAGAAATCACGGCACCGGTCTCTTTATTTCCCAGAACCCGTTCGGCCCCATTACCAAAAGGAAGCACTGAAATCCCTCCGGCACCAGGCGCAGTCGCCATGGCCAACTCATTCATCCCTTCGTAAGATATCCCCTCTCCAGCAACATTTTTCTTCAACCAGGAGTTCAGGATTCCTGTCCCGTTGATGCATAACAAAACACCCAGGCGATTTTCTTTACCATGATTCACATGCGCGAATGTGTTCACACGCGACATTGGATCGTATTTAACCTCACCACTGACGCCATACACCACACCCGACGTTCCGCCTGTAGCAGCAATTTCTCCGGGCTTAAGCACATTTAAGGACAAGGCATTGTTTGGCTGATCACCTGCCCGGTAAGCTACCGGTATTCCCTCTTTTAAGCCTAGTTCAGCAGCCATTTCTGAAGTAACCCGTCCCTGCTCTGAAAAGGTATCGCGAATCTCCGGAATCAAATCCTTTGAGAATCCGTAATAATCCATGAGAAAGCCTGCCAGTTCATTTTTCTTGAAATCCCAGAACATACCTTCAGACAAGCCACTTTTTGTTGTGCAAAGGGTCCCAGTTAAACGGTATGCAATAAAATCTCCCGGAAGCATGATTTTATGAATCTTAGCAAAAACCTCCGGCTCATTGTCCTTTACCCATTTTAACTTTGAGGCTGTAAAGTTACCCGGTGAATTCAGCAAATGTCCCAGGCACTGCTCTTCTCCCAGGTCACGAAATGCCCTTTCACCTATGCCAACGGCGCGACTGTCGCACCAGATAATGGATGGACGCAATGCATTGCCATTCTTATCAACGCAAACCAATCCGTGCATCTGGTAAGAAATTCCAATACCTCCTATCTGGTTCTTATCAACCCCTTCGGTCCTTAACACAGCTTTAATGGCCATCTTCATATTATCCCACCATAGATCGGGATGTTGCTCTGCCCAACCGGTTTCAACTGCATGAATTGCCATTTCTTTCTTCGGAAAAAACTCTGAAGCGAGACATACGCCTGAGTCACCATCAATCACGGATGCTTTTACCGAAGAACTACCTACATCTAATCCTAAAAATTGCATATTACAACTGTTCTGTTCTATTCTGTTTGCAAAGGTAAAAAAATTACAATGAATTCCTAATTATCAATCGTGTTGGCACCACTTCATTCATCGATTTATTTTCGGTGACAAACTCGGCTGCTTTTCGTCCCATCTCCTCAAAATTCGTTGAGATAACTGTGATCCCTTTCATTATGTATTTCTTCATGGGGGTCTCATTATAGCTGATCATGCCGATCTCAGTTCCTATTTTTAAATTATTCTGCATGGATTTGTCAAACACTTCAGCCATCACCCTATCACTTACCATCAGGTAGAGGTCTCCTTTTACAGGCATAACTTTTTTCGCATTATGTTCAACAACATAATCTATACCGGCCTCCTCACAAAATTTAATAAAGTAGGTAATGGATTCTTCGGGATGGTATGTAAAATGAGGATAAACATAAATAAACCGCTTGTATCGCCTGATATAAGACAAACCGCTTTTCAAACCATCCAGAAGTGCCTGCCCAAAGTTCTGAATAAGGTATGATGAACCTTCCGGGGCATTTATGTTCCAGTCAATGATCAGAAGTTTCTGCGGATCGATTGTTTTCACAATCTCCTTTACCCTTGGGTGATCAAAATTCATTATAATATAGGAAGAATACTTTCCCCTGCTATCCTCAATCATCTTTTCAAAAACATCGATGTCATAGTGATGAAAGTGCAGGTCAATGGCATATTCTCTTGGCAGGTTTTCATAAAATGAGTGGAACAACACTTCTTTGTAAGCCTTGAAGGTATCCAGAAACAAAAAAACTTTACCGGAATTCCCGGACACGAAATAGCCTTTTTGCGGAAAACTTTCTATGATGCCTTGTTTTTTGAGGAGATTGTATCCTTTCACAACAGTATCGCGTGACAAACCACACTGCTTAATTACTGCATTTACAGATGGAATTGGGTCTCCATTGGTGAGTTTTTTATTATTGATGGCATGCCGTATTTCATCAGCCAGCTGTTGAAACTTGGGAACCGGAGACTCGTTATCAATATAAATTCTTACTTCAGCCATACGCAAAAAAAAGGGAGAACTAACGTCCTCCCTTCAAAAATATTAATATTATGTTTATTCACCTAATGTTTCAACAGAATCGGTGATATTTTTTCTGGCATTCATCAGCTTCTCATATTCTTCACGAGAACCCACCACAATTCCATCAAATTCACGTCGACCAGTTCCTGCTGGGATCAGGTGTCCGCATATCACGTTTTCTTTCAATCCTTCGAGGTC
The DNA here is from genome assembly GCA_041584055.1 of Bacteroidales bacterium. Taxonomy (GTDB): domain Bacteria; phylum Bacteroidota; class Bacteroidia; order Bacteroidales; family UBA5342; genus JBFHER01. The sequence goes on along the minus strand of JBFHER010000136.1, from coordinate 1,080 downwards.
ATCCACTTTACCCTGAATTGCTGCTTCATTCAACACCTTTGTTGTTTCCTGGAAGGAAGCTGCAGACATGAATGATTTCGTTTGAAGTGCTGCCCGTGTGATACCCTGCAATACCTGACTTGATGTTGCCGGAATCGCATCACGTGCTTCAATCAACTTAAGGTCACGACGTTTCAGCTGACTATTCTCATCTCTCAAACGTCGGGCAGTAATGATCATTCCCGGACGTACATTGTTAGAATCACCAGAATCAAGAATTAATTTCTTACCCCAGATTTCGTCATTTTCACGCATGAAATCCTGCTTATCCACGATCTGTTTTTCAAGGAAGATGGTATCGCCAGGTTCAGCAATCACAACCTTACGCATCATTTGACGAACGATTACTTCAAAGTGCTTATCGTTAATTTTCACACCCTGCAGACGGTAAACATCCTGTACCTCATTTACGATGTACTCCTGAACTTTTGTAGGACCTTTGATATTCAGAATATCGATTGGCGTAATCGCCCCGTCCGACATCGGTGTACCTGCGCGGATGTAATCGTTTTCCTGTACAAGAATCTGCTTGGACAAGTTCACAAGGTATTTCTTAACCTCACCTGCCTTGGTTGTCACAATAACTTCGCGATTACCACGCTTGATCTTTCCGAAGGAAATCTCACCATCAACCTCGGCCACAACGGCAGGGTTGGATGGGTTTCTTGCCTCGAAGAGTTCCGTTACACGTGGAAGACCACCAGTGATATCACCTGCTTTACCTACTGCACGAGGAATCTTCACAATGGTTTCACCCACTTTCACCTGAGCACCATCGCTAACAGAAATGTGAGCTCCCACCGGAAGGTTGTAAGACTTTATCTGCTCACCGGCTGCGTTCAGGATCTTCATACTTGGGATTTTTGTTTTATCCTTCGATTCAATGATGATCTTTTCACTCATTCCGGTTTGCTCGTCAAACTCTTCCTTAAATGTGATTCCCTGAATTACGCTATCAAAGCCAACCGTACCGGCCATCTCCGAAATAATTACGGCATTGTAAGGATCCCATTCACAAATCACTGTGTTTTTAGTGATTTT
>JBFHER010000135.1:0-10067 GCA_041584055.1 Bacteroidales bacterium | reverse complement strand
TTAGCCAAGGCATCTATTCTTTTTCCTGAGGACGAAATACATTGCGGAATGTCAGCACTAAAAACCTATCTCTCGGCTATTTAAACTAACGTTTTCTCCCGGCTCCTTCCTTCATTCTATTAATTATTAAAACGCCACGGATACGTTTTCACCTTTAAAAACCACATCCTTTTTCGTCCCGCCAATTAATTCCAGTACTAAATTTAAAGGCTCTTTTTCAAAATCCACAAAGCTGCCCTGTCCTTTGTTAATGTTTAAAGTTTTGGATGATTCGCTGTAAGTAAACATGACTTCTGAATATTCACCTTTTTCGTAATCATAACTTTCGTTGTCATCAAGGTACAATACAAATTCAGCATCCATACCAGGATACACTTTGATATGCATTGGTACCCTGCTCACCTGGGTTGCATACTGAACTTTGGGGCCCAGAGGAAGTATGGAGCCTGCTTTTACAAAAATGGGAGTGCTGTTAAGTGGTGCTTCAACCGTCACATTTCTATTTCCTGACATTTTCTCATTGTTCCAGAAGTTAAACCACTCTCCTTCCGGCAGATACATTTCTTTTGTTCGTTGTTTGTACTCTGTTATAAAGCCAACCATCAAATCAGGACCAAAGCAAAGCTGGTCTTTTATACCCCATGTTTTTTTATCGTTTGGATAAAAGTAAACCAAAGGACTCATCAGCAGCTTGCTTTCGTTTGTAATTTTCCATGCTTCTGAATAGATGTATGGCATGAGTTGGTAGCGTAAATCGATGAATTTACGGGCCATGTCTTCAAAGGCCTGACCATATCGCCAAACCTCAGTCTCAGAAACATATCCATGAATTCTGAAGATAGGGCTAAAAGTCCCAAATTGAAACCAACGGCTTAATAATTCAATGTATTCTGGATTTGTGTACTGACTGTCAAACTCCGGATTGATGGATTTAGAATCTCTGAAGAAGCCTCCAATATCGTGCGACCAATAAGGGATTCCGGCCATTGTAAAGTTCAGACCGGCAGCGATCTGTTCAGATAATTGTTCCCACGAGGCCTCCACATCACCGGACCATGAAGTGGCGCCATAACGTTGCTGACCTGCATATGCCGAGCGGGTCAGGTTAAATACACGCTCATTGGGGAATTCATCTCTACGCCCTTCATACACCGCTCTTGTTACTTCCAGCGAGTAAGGGTTTTGAACGTCCTCGAATGGTCCCACCGCAGTACTTACTTTTGTATCATTGACGCCCTCCGGTTCGGTGCCGTCAAGCCAGATGGAATTGACCCCAAGCTGGAACATTGAATCACTCAACATGCGATAAAACTGCTTTCTTACTTCGGGATCATAAATATCAATGTAGTTACTGCTTTCCAGTATTTTAAGACCGTACTTCTCCACCAGACCATCATGCTTCACCTCCGGCCATACCGAAACCATGAGTTTCAGATTCATGGCCTTCAGTTCGTCAACCATGGCTTTGGCGTCGGGATATTTCGCTCTGTCCCACTCCGGACCTTTGGTTCCTTTTGGCCAATAAAACCAGTCTTGCACTATATTATCAAATGGAATTTCACGTTTTCTCATCTCACGTGCATTCACCAACAGTTCTTCCTGATTGTGATATCTTTCACGACACTGCCAGAAGCCATAGGCACTTTTAGGAAAAAGAGGTGCTTTCCCTGTCAGGTTTTGATAATTTGCAATGACCTCCTGAGGATTATTCCCATGCACAAAGTAATAATCGATGGCCTTTCCTTTTATACTGCTAAAAACTGTTTTATTGTAATCCGGTTCGTTAAAAAACAACTGTCCGGGAATTTTAGCACCCGTATTTTGGAACACAACCTTATAGGTTTTTCCTGCTTCCAGAAACTTCTTACCGGAATACCTTCTTGGCATCCAGATGGTGGAGTAATTGATAACGGGATCCTCATCAATGGTCACTTTAATCTCCCCACGCATGCGGCCATTGTTGTCACTCAGCGCAAGGAAAGTATACTCACCTGTTTTGGCAGGTGTAAACGTGGTTTCGCGTATATTTTTTGCCAGATTCTCTTTGCTGGCATAAGCTGCCACGTTTTCCTTTTCGCCATCAATCGGTGCGACATGCTCATCACTTACCTTTGCAATGGGAGCCTCTGTGGCGAACTGAATTTCATTTTGAGTGTGGTTAAAATCTGTCAGACTATAGTTGTGCCAGTAGATTCCGTAGCCTTTGGTGGAAACCAAAAAAGGGATTGCAATTTCCTGATTGTACTGTTGCAAACGGATGGGTACGTTTTTCCAGTTCATAATGCCACTCTGAAATTGTCCCAAACCATAAAGCCCTTCATCTCCGGCAAGAAAGGCCTGCGAAACGGCATGTTCTTCCGATTCGCCGGGATTAAGGAAGGTCAGTTCCCGGGTTTCACCAAGTAAACGCCTGCCTTCTTTTGTTTGATAGGCAATATTTCCATCACTTTTGATGATCACATCCAAACGTGCTGTATGTATGATGAGGGAATCAGTGGTTTCTGATAATGTCCAGTCCACATTTTGCGCTTCCATAACGGTCACATAGTCAGGCAAAGCAGATTCTGCTTGTCCGGCAATACTTTTTTTAACATGTATGATGGCATGATCGATTACCTCAACATTTATCAACACACTGTCGTGATGGACAGTTATTGAATTTTGAGATTTCTCATAGCTGTGCACAAATCCTGAATTGCAGGCCTGCAAAGTCATGGCCACGACGATGAAACATATGGCTGAGATTCTTTTAAATTGTAACATTATTTTCATTTTATGATTTTACATTTTTAGTTTTCAATACCTGGAAATCCATCCGGAAGCGGTGGTATGTTTAATGCTTCAACAGGATCAGGTTTGCGATTCGAAGTGGTTGTGGCAGCCCCATACCAAAACAGTCCCACGCCATAGCCCATGTCGCAATCCGTCCCACTCCACACCTCCATGTCGAGCTGCAGGGAACTTTCAAAAGGGATCCCATCAAGTGCACGGGTTCTGATTTCGGTGCTATAGCCCTGCGTATCTCTTTCGTCTGACGTTTTACGGTTTAATTTGTTGTAAACATTGCTTCTGGGCTGCGCATGAAACGGGTGTTCATAAAAATCGGTGCTTACCCCACCCCAGGAATAAGCATAATAATCTTCTGTTCCTGTTCCGAAAATAGACGGGAAGGTATCGTTATCCACCCAAATACGTTCGTCCCCCTCACCCCACCATTTTTTAACAGGATTCATGATGGTAAGAGCATCACCGGCGTACACCCCTTTCCCTTTAAGCGTAATGTAATTCCAGTCGGAAAAAGGGCGCGTAGGAAGCGGATACTGTCCCTTCCATTCTCCATGAAAATACATGCTTTTATCAGACCACTGGTAGGCATCAACATTTGCATTTAAATCAAATTCAATAAATGTTTCACCCAGATTAAGAACTGTGATACTTCCTGAATTTTGATAAGGCATTACCCAACGACAGCTCATCATGCCGTTTTCCTCAACAGTTGTATGCCAACCCTGGTACGGATTCAGTCCAATGCCTGTTCCAAAGAAATCTCCCACAGGACACCAAACCGTTTCTTTTCCATCGAATGACATTTTAAGAATCACAGTACGGGTTATATCTGCATTATCGTAATTACCCAATTTAAAGGTCAATGACCTGATTGCTGCCTCCCCTGAAGGCAAATGAACCGTTTTCTCCTCACCTTTATTTAAAAGAGCGCTCATTGTAATCTGTTCGCCCTTTTTCCTTATTTGGGGGTCCAACAATTGCTTTCCAACTTCTTTTGTAAGAATTGATGAGGCTACGAAATCTTCCATTGTGAAGGACTTAATGGATGTTCCTTCCGGATATTCACGGTAGGTAAACTGAAAGAAGAAGGGACGCGCTGTGCTTGTTATTTTACAGCTCTTTGCATATGGAATTGGAAAAAAAGAAACCGATGAACGTAATGATTTATGTGCAAAAGGGAAGGGAATCAAGCCATCACCATTAAACAGATCCAACATGTTTCCCTCAATCACAGGCTCTAAAGCGCCATCCAAATATATTTTCAATGTTATATCCGTATCCGGTGTCCTGGGATTTAAAAATGGCATCCAGCTACGTACAATGGCGCCGGCACCTTTGTGATCCATGAGCACCCATTCTTTTTCCCCGTTAATTTCCTCAACTCTTACGAAATTACTGTCCTTATCACTTGAGTTAAAGTCTTTGTTGGTAAACCATCCTCCGGGTTCATCCGGAGTCACCGAAGCCCTGTTGTAACTGCTCTGTTGCTTTAACCTGAAGTTGTGTGTGGGGTAAGTGCTTATGGCATCACGATCTACCATTTCTTTTAGAAGAGATTCGATTGACACAGTATCAGTTGCGGGTTGACACCCTATTGTGGTCCCTATGATTACCAGAATACTAAAAAAAATTCGTCGATGTTTCATTCTTCTATTGTTAGTGAACTACCATATACTTACTGAATCCGGCCGCTACTTCCGAATTGCAAAAGTCAGAACTTATTTATTTTATATTTTTAACGTAGTTATAGTAAACAGCACCTTCCATTTCACCTGCAGCATTGTAAAACCATGTTTGAATGAAGGCAGGGCCTTTGGGTAATTTTTTTATTGTAAACTTCACACCGTCAGCCATGGCATCTGCAGTCTTTTTTTCATCCACATAAACAACATCTCCATTCCATATTTTGATGCGTGCACTTGCGATCGCCAAGGCCTTGCCCGGGCCGGCAGATGTTAAGGTTGTTTCATCCTGTATCTCCTTTGGCCAGCGGCGGAGATCGAAACTATAATCACCTGAGTGATCAAACTCGACTGCGATGAAGCCACTGCCACGTGCTCCTTTTTTAACATCGTCCTGACTCCAGATAACGGTTCCGTGAAAGTCATGTGCATGCAGATCCGTTTCAGGTTCTTCAGGGTGACCGATCATGATTCGTGTATATTCATCAGCACGTTCAGCTACAAGTTGCCACCAACGTTCATATTCTTCTTTCAGTTCTTCAACGACACCGTTGTAAGCAGTATTCCCAATGATGTTATTTTTTTGAGTTTCGTCCACAAGAACATCATACAATTCCCAGTCAGTTTCGCTGCTGGTGCGTACTAAACGCCATTTATGTTTTATCTCATTTCCTTCCCAACTATCTTTCTTCACAGAGAGTTTTTTGTACTTCTCAGGAAATTCTGTCCACATATCGTTGATGGTAACCGCTCTGTTTTTGTATGCGATAGGATCGTTTGTCGGGTCATCATCCAGAAAAGGTCTGAAGCTACGTCCGCGGATTTTCAGTTTCTCAGGCCTGTCTGCCACATCCTTCAGATCCAGTATATCCATGAAAGTTGGAAGCCAGTCGATGTGAGCTGTTAAAGCAGTCACTTCCTTCCCTTTTCCATCTCCACCCAGATTTCCGTTCTTCCATCGGATAAAACAAGGCACCCTGGTGCCGCCATCGTAATTAGAACCTTTCCCTCCCCGCAAGTAGGTTCCTGAACCATTGTCTGTTGTAAAGATAAATATAGTATTATCGGCAATTCCTTTGTCGTCGAGAAATTTGATCAGCCGTCCCATATTTTTATCGATGTTTTCGATGGTACCTGTTTGGGCCTTCACGCCATCACGGGCATCGGGTGGCATCACATGCGGAGCATGCGCAGTGCCGAGCGGGATATAGGCAAAAAATGGTTTTTTCTTTTGAATGTTTTCTTCCATAAAATCCATGGCGCGGTTCATAAAGAAATTGGTGGTGAAGGCGCCCTCGATCCCATCATCCTCATCGGTCATTTCCACCAACTTATCATTCACCCAGGCATGGGCGTTTCGATTTGTATTTCCCCAGTAATCGGGTTGTTGACCTGTGCCACCTCCTTTGATCCATGCCACATACTCAAAGCCACGGTCTTTCGGGCGAAAGGGATAATTATCACCCAAATGCCATTTAAAAAATAATCCTGTGGCGTATCCATTGGCTTTAAAGATATCGGCCATTGTAATTTCATCCGCCCGCATCATATTTCTTCCGTTGATGGTATGCCATACGCCCACAACATCACTTGGTCTGCCTGTTAAAAGTGCGGCCCGGGTTGGGGAGCAGCTTGGGGAAACGTGGAAGTCACTAAGTCGAACAGATTCCTTTGCCAGACGATCAATATTCGGCGTTTGTGGTCCATCTGCTTTATAGAATGAAAAGGCATAGTGGCTGATATCATCAGGCATCACAAAAATAACATTTGGCCTGTCCTTAACTTGTGCCGAAAGAAGTACAGACTTCAATGCCACAAATAACAAAATACTCAATAATTTTATTGTTTTCATATTCTTTTTCTAAGATTGTAGAACTATTTTTATGACAATATCTTGCATACTTCGCTAACGAACCTTACCATTCATTGCAAGATACTCCGAATCAAGAACTTTAAAATCAAACACTAAATAATACATAATTTCTAATCACACTAAATTATAACGTTTCAATCCGGCCTGTCAATCACTAAATACAAACATACGTTTTGAAATGCAAAAGTAATCTCTTGATAATCTCAATAAATGCAAGGTATGTTGCAAACAATAACCGGTCGAACCTATTCTATCACATTAAAATCACCCCATGTCCGCACACCTGTTTGAATGGCCCATTCTTTCCATTTTTTTTCCATATCCTTTGCGATCTCCGGCATTTGTTCAATAAGGTTCTTTGTTTCGCTTCGGTCCTTTTCAATATCGTAGAGCTCCCAGTTGTATTGCGAGCCTTTTCTCATCTCTGATACAAGTTTATAATTTCCAAGCCGGATAGCCTTGTTTCCCTCATGTTCCCAACACAAGACTCTGTTTTCTAAATCCTTGTTCCCAAAAACAGGCAGGAGACTCGTCCCTGCCATTGGGATGATTGAATTGCCATTAAATTCTTTGGGATATGCAGCTCCAGAAACATCCACACAGGTTGCCATGATATCTACAATGTGTGAAACCTGATTGCGAAATTCATTTTTTGTCTTAATTCCTTCCGGCCAGTGCACGATCAACGGTGTTGAGATTCCTCCCTCATGCACATAATGCTTGTACATTCTGAAGGGGGTATTGCTCGCATTGGCCCAGGGCTTATCGTAGGCGAGATAAGTATTATCAGCACCCGGTTCTAAACCTTTTCCGCGATATAAGGGTCTACCGTCACGTGTAAATTTTGGCACCATATATTTCTGACGTTCATCCTCACCCATTGGTTTTAACTCATCGGCTGAGACTTGCTTGTGATAAGGCCCAATTTCATTAGAAAGACCAAATTGTTCTGCACATCCACCATTATCCTGCAGAAAGAAAACAAGGGTATTGTTCTTAATCCCTTTCTTTTCGAGGGCATTCATAACATCTCCGATGCCCTGATCCATGCAATCAACCATGGCAGCATACACTTCCATCAATGAGCTATACCAGGCCTTTCGTTCTTCATCCTCCCAGTTTTTGATGTTATCTTTTTCCGAGAGTTTCCACCCTGGATCAATTAAGCCCATTTCCTGCATGCGCTCATACTTCTTTTGACGTAAAGCATCCCATCCATCATCGAACTTTCCTTTGTATTTAGCGATGTCAGCAGGCTTAGCCTGCATTGGCCAATGGGCCGCAGTATAAGAAAGGTACAAGAAGAAAGGTTTATCGCCTGTATGACCGTTGATAAAATCAACCGCATTTTCTGAAATGGCATCTGTATAGTAAAAATCGTCTGAAGGCACGATGTATTCATTATCACGGGTTAATGATGCCGGATCGTAAAAACTCCCTGCCCCGAGAATGGTTCCAAAGAACTTATCAAATCCCCGCTGCAATGGCCAGTTATGCTTTGTGGGATTTTCATCTTCTGGCTCATAAGGCGTCACATGCCATTTCCCTGACATGTAGGTGGCGTACCCCGACTGTTTTAAAACCTCTGCAATTGTCACCGCCTTTGTACTTAAATCGCCACGATAGGCTTCATGCCCGTAATCTTCCATCATGTACCCCACGCCAGCCTGATGAGGGTACAATCCAGTCATTAAAGATGCCCTTGTTGGACAACAACGCGCTCCATTATAGAATTGGGTAAAACGCAAGCCATTTTGAGCCAAGCCGTCTAAGGTTGGGGTATTAATTTCACCGCCATAACAGCCAATATCAGAATACCCCATGTCGTCAGACATAATAAGAATGATGTTAGGCCTGTTGTTTTGTTGTTTTTCTGAATTGCAAGCAAGCAGTGCAAAAATCAGAGCAAACCCTAAAATAAAAACGTTTAATTTATTCATATTACACTCATTATAAATAAGTTACAACACATTATCCATGCTTAATTCTTAGCATTACAACGCACTTAGTCGACCAACTGGTCCTACTTTGAGCGTTAAATTACAACGATGTGTTAACACTTTCAAATTTACGTCACAAATTCTTAATTTTTTTGAATGCCATTGACCAAGTTGTCTCTTTTTATCTCATGTAGCAGCGTGCGCCCTTTATACGATCACCTAAAGGAAGTATTTTATGTATAATCAAGGATAGAGATGGATCAGTCCTTTGATATTTTCTGCATTAACATAGCAGTACAATACAGCGGAAGCTTTAATCCTAAAACCTCAAATATGCCTGCATCGGTCTTTATTCCAGATGATTTTTTCTTAGATATGATCCATTAATTGCCAGAAATCTCCCGAATGATTTGAGTTGAATTATGCTTTCCATAATCGGTGATCTTTCCGTAACTTGTGATCTTATTATACTCGGAACGTTCACCCAAAATCACAGGATATTCTGTTTCATTTAAAATGGTATTGCCTTTTGCTTCGTAAACCACCTTGTTTTTTTCATAATTTTCTTCATATCCTTTTGGCACTCCTGGGAAATCGGTGGTTAACAATTCAAACCGCGCATAATACCCAACAACAATTGGACGTAGCACTGCATCGATGGGGCTCTCCGTTTGTGTGAGTTTAAAACTATTGTTTGTCCCGCGAATGGCAGCCATCACGTGATTTCCAATTGCATGAGGAGAAGGAAGCACTTCTATTTCGATTTTGCTCCTATGGGCTGCTTCCACCTTATAGAAATTATCTGCAGGGTGGATGTAGATCAGTGGGCCGTAAGCAGCATTTCCTCTGCAATTAATCACCTCGCCATCACTTGGCATGGAGTATCCTTCAACAATACAATCAAGAACGGTGCAGTTTCGGGCAATGGCTTTTCCGCTGGTCATATATAATTTTATACCTGCACGACATTTTTTGATTGTGCAGTTTTCAACGGTCACGTCGCCTGAGCCGGGATATGCACGGATGCCGTCCTCGGTAAGGTTCAACATTTTATCACGTGGAATGGGAAGCCCCTGCAATACGTCAAATTTCACTTTGTAGTCGAATCGCTTTGGTAAGTCACCATCATTGGTTTCGGAATATAAATCGTTGCTCGGCCTCACCCGACCCTCGATCAGCGTATTTTTAATCAGGACATCATCAAAACCACCTCCCATATAAATTACATGCCCAAATGCCCGATGTTGAAATTCACAACCATCCACCGTTACGTTTTTACCGTGAATCAACAAACCACAACGCTTGTCAAGGCCTGCTGCATTTCCACCACCAATGCCATAAATATTCCCGTAGCCATAAGGAAAAGAACCTCTGGCAGTCAACTTAATGCCCTCAATGCGTATATTATTCCCCGGAGCAATAATAAGTGCGCCTCCTTTTTGACCCTTTGCAAGGTTCTTCCGGTCCTGGTTATAAGCCCCAAAATCAGTGACTTCCGTCATCCCGTTCTTATACACATCTTCAAATTCTCCGCCTTTTAGCACAATGTTATCTCCTGTTAAGCGAACATAGGCTCCATTGGCTTCCCCTACCGGGAATTTAATATAAACGCCTGTCAGCTCAATTGTATTGTTATTCCCCGAACAGGGAAAAAATCTGGATTGATCGGGCAACTCAGTAATTGTATATTTACCTGGGGCCATGATGATGTGCTGATCGCTTTCCTGCACTGCCAATCGCAGTTCGGTCAATGATGAAACATTTACAGGGGTTAGTGCAGATGCA
>JBFHER010000134.1:0-10108 GCA_041584055.1 Bacteroidales bacterium | reverse complement strand
GTAAATTTTTCGGATGGCAAAGATAATAAAAGCTGGGGAAAAATGTGCCAATTACAGGCTTTAGTTAAACGATCATCACTTGTTGAAAAAGCGATGAAGGAAATCCATCACATCAAAGGTAAAAAACTAAGCTTCCTGACGATTGTAATACTCTTTTTTTACAAGCTCTGAATATTTTACTGACTTCATGGCCCAATCAAGTCTTATGGCATTTATTTCTTCCTGATTTAGATGCCAATCGATTGCAGACTGATGTAACTTATGGGTAAGATGGTGCATACATATCGCAGCAGAAACTGAAATATTAAAACTTTCGGTAAAGCCAAACATGGGGATTTTTAAGAATTCATCTGCATTTCCTTTAACAATTTCTGAAACGCCATTCAATTCTGTTCCAAACACAAGGGCAAACTTACCTTTATTCACATCAAATTCATCCAGCAAAACATCGTTTTCGTGAGGTGAAGTCGCTACGATTCGATAGCCTTCTGACTTCAATGTTTGTAACGCCTCATAGGTATTGTTTTCTTTGTCAGAAAACCGGCGTAGGTTCAACCATTTTGATGACCCTAAAGCAACATCAGGATTCACATCATATTCATTTTGATTTTCAATGATATTCACAGTTTGAACACCAAAGCAATCACACGAACGCAAAACAGCACTTGCATTTTGAGATTGATAAATATCCTCCAGAACAAGGGTCATATAATTTGTTCTTCGGGAAAGAACTTTGTGATAAAGCTCTAATCGATTGGGACTTACAAAATTTTCTATGTATTCGAGAAACTTCAGGTCAGTCATGCGAACAAAAAAAAATGGGAGTACAAAGTACCCCCAATATCTTCCAAAGCAAATATTACTAGTTTACAGCGTCTGCCAATTCAGCACCAGCTTTAAACTTAACTACTTTTTTAGCAGCAATTTGAATAGTTTGCTTAGTTTGTGGGTTGATCCCTGTTCTTGCACTTCTTTCAGAAACTGAGAAAGAACCGAATCCAACCAGCCCAACGCGATCACCACCTTTAAGAGCACCAGTTACAGAATCTACTACAGCATCTAATGCTTTTTTTGCATCAGCTTTGCTTAAACCTGCTTTATCAGCGATTGCGTCAATCAATTGAGCTTTGTTCATAATGGATAATTTTTTAGAGTTAACAAATAAGTATTTTTTTTTGAACACTCACAAAATTAGATGAAAATGGGAATAAACCAAATGTTTTCGGCTAAAAATGCGGCCTTTCAGCCCTAATTAGTTAAAAAATGTTGCCAGAAGTAAAAATATTATGTTTTAGAACATAATATAGCGTCTACAAAGCGATACAGAGCTTTTACAAGAATACTTTCCTTTATTTTAATCAATCCTGACACATGAATTATTCGATGACTGAGATTATGCATCAATGACACCAGATCCGATCAGATCATCACCATTGTACCATGCAACAAACTGCCCTGCTGTGATTGCACGTTGTTTTTCAGCAAATAAAATATAGAGTCCTTCCTCCCTTTGAAATAAAGTAGCTTTTTGCAAGGGTTGACGATAACGTATACGAACATCGAACGACCGTTCCTGCCCGATCTCCATTTTCTGTGATGGACGCACCCAGTGTATCTCTTCCTGCTTAACGAACAATCCTTTTCTATTTAGTCCAGGATGCTCATGCCCTTCTCCAACAAATACACTATTTCTGTCAACATTTGTACCAATAACAAAAAGGGGCTCCTTATAGCCGCCAATGTTAAGCCCTTTGCGCTGTCCTACTGTATAATAGTGCGCCCCATTGTGCTCTCCCACTTTTTTTCCAAACACTTTGCTATAATCATAGGGAGCACAATCCAGTTTTAACAATTCATCCTTTGAAAATTTACTTCTGTCAATTTCATTAAATAAATGCTGAGTTGGAAATATTTCAATCACATTTCCTTTTCGTGGCTGAAGCTTTTGTTGTAAAAAAGTCGGCAGATCTACTTTTCCAACAAAACAAATACCCTGACTATCCTTTCGACTTGCTGTTGGCAATGCAGCCTTTTCAGCAATTTCCCTCACTTCACGTTTTTCAAGATGCCCAATGGGAAACAGTGCAGGAGCCAACTGCTGTTGCGTCAACTGACATAAAAAATAACTTTGATCTTTATTTCCATCCAGGCCGGCAAGCAACTGATATTCTTCATCCTTTTCACCTTTTCTACAATAATGGCCTGTTGCAACATAATCCGCGCCCAGCTTCAATGCTTCTTCTAGAAAAACATCAAACTTTATTTCCCTGTTACAAAGCACATCCGGATTTGGAGTTCTGCCTTTTTCATACTCCGAAAACATATAATCCACAACCCGGGTTCTGTAATCTTCAGATAAATCCACCTTGCTGATTGGAATGTCAATGCTTTTGGCAACCATCTGGGCCAGCAGCCAATCATCTTCCCATGTACAGTTGCTGGTCAATGTACCAGTACGATCATGCCAATTGACCATGAAAAGTCCTTCCACATCATAGCCCTGCTCCTTTAGCAGCAGTGCTGCTACGCTGGAATCAACACCACCGGATAAACCAACAATCACTTTTTTCATTCTTTGGACCTCGCTTAAAAAATAGCTATTCAAGCTGCAAAAATAGTTGAATCAAATGAATCAGTACACGTGTATTTGTTTTTTTTAAAGAAAAGAGGGCATAAAAAAGCCGCACCTGATATGAATAAACTCCTGTTAACAGGATTTGAGTGCAGAGGCGATCAAGTATCCACTGTCCGTTAGGAACCCGAAGGTTGTGGCCCGCTTTACTGCTTCAAAGCTTACTCGGTATAACTTGTAGTGTTGAGTTTACCAATCTAATTCGATGCGGCTAAATATCTTTATATAAAGAACGTTTTTCTGATTCAAATATATGCAAAGCGATTCACTTATGCAAGTATTTCAGCAATTAATCCCGCAGCACTTTAGCTAATGGAATGACTTATAACAGAATAGTTGCATGCATAAAAGGTCAAAATAAAGGTTCCTCTTTTAAAAGATCGGATATTATCAATTTTTCAACTATTTTTGTGCCTCATTTCAAAAAGCAAATTGATTACTTATGGCAGATGATGTTTTTAAGAAGCTAATCTCACATTGCAAGGAGTACGGTTATGTGTTTCAGTCTAGTGAGATATATGATGGACTTGGAGCCGTGTATGATTATGGGCAGAATGGTGTTGAATTAAAGAACAACATCAAAAAATATTGGTGGGACAGCATGGTGTTACTAAATGAAAATGTTGTGGGGATTGATTCTGCCATTTTTATGCATCCAACCATTTGGAAGGCCTCTGGCCATGTTGATGCATTTAATGATCCTTTGATCGACAACAAGGATTCCAAGAAACGTTACCGTGCGGATGTGCTGATCGAAGATCTGATGGCAAAATATGATGCAAAGATCAACAAGGAAGTTGCAAAGGCACAAAGTCGTTTTGGGGAAAGCTTTGACAGAGCTCAGTTCCTGGCAACCAACCCCAGGGTTTTGGCGAATACTGAAAAGAAAAATGCAATTCATAAACGTTTTGTTGAGGCACTTGAAAACAATGATCTTGCTGAACTAAAGGCAATCATTGAAGACAACGATGTTGTTTGTCCAATTTCAGGCTCAAAGAACTGGACTGATGTGCGTCAGTTTAATTTGATGTTTTCTACCGATATGGGATCAACTGCAGAGGGGGCTCAGAAAATATATTTGCGTCCGGAAACAGCACAGGGGATCTTTGTAAACTATCTAAACGTTCAAAAAACCGGTCGCATGAAAATTCCTTTTGGCATTGCTCAGATAGGAAAAGCGTTCCGAAACGAAATCGTCGCCCGTCAGTTTATTTTCAGAATGCGCGAATTTGAGCAAATGGAGCTTCAGTTTTTTGTTCGCCCGGGAGAAGAAATGGATTGGTTTGGTAAGTGGAAGGAAACCCGGATGAAGTGGCACAAATCTCTTGGCATGGGAGAAGAAAAATATCGTTTCCATGATCACGACAAACTCGCACATTATGCCAATGCTGCAACAGACATAGAATTTGAAATGCCTTTTGGGTTTAAAGAAGTTGAAGGGATTCACAGTCGTACTGATTTTGACTTATCACAGCATGAAAAATTTTCAGGAAAAAAGCTGCAATACTTCGATCCTGAACTGAATAAATCATACACACCTTATGTCATTGAAACATCCATTGGTGTGGATCGAATGTTCCTAACAATTCTTGCCGGAGCTTATACCGAAGAAACACTTGAAAATGGAGATGTGCGGGTGGTATTAAAACTTCCTGCGGTGTTGGCGCCGGTTAAACTGGCTGTTCTACCTCTCATTAAAAAAGGTGGATTGCCTGAAAAAGCAAGGGAAATCATCAATGGTTTGAAATTTGATTTTAATTGTCAATACGACGAAAAAGACAGCATCGGCAAACGCTACCGAAGAATGGATGCAATAGGCACGCCGTTCTGTGTAACAGTTGATCATCAATCATTGGAAGACGATACAGTGACCATTCGTTATCGTGACACAATGGAACAGGAAAGGGTCTCAATCAATGAGCTGCAAGCAATCATTGGAGAAAAGGTAAGCATGAAAACACTGCTTAAGGATTTATAAAACAACAAAATGCAATAAAAAAAGGCCGCATCCATTGAGATACGGCCTTTTTATTTTTATTGTTACGCAATCTATTTCTTACCCAGATAATCAGCCACACCTTCCTGGGTTGCAGCCATTCCTGCATCACCTTTGTGCCAGTCAGCAGGACAAACCTCACCATTTTCTTCAAAGAACTGAAGTGCATCAACCATACGGATTGCCTCATCAACACTTCGACCTAAAGGTAGGTCATTTACAACCTGATGACGTACAATACCTTCTTTATCAATCAGGAACAAACCTCTGTATGCCAGTGGCGTTCCAACAAAAGTTGCTTCTCCGTCTTCACTAACATCATATTCACCTGCCAGAACATCGTAGTTCTCTGCAATGGTTTTGGCGACATCAGCTACCAATGGAAATTTCACACCCTGAATCCCTCCATCTTTCAGTGGTGTTTGTAACCACTTCCAATGAGAGAACTCTGTGTCGGTGGAACATCCCACAACAGCAACGCCCCGTTTTTCAAACGCGTCAATTTTATCCTGAAATGCCACAATCTCCGTTGGACATACAAACGTAAAATCAGCTGGATAAAAGAAAAACACTACATGCTTCTTTCCAAGATATTGATTTAAAGAAAATCCTTCTTCTATAACACCACCATTTACAACAGCAGCAGCACTAAAACCAGGTGCTTTTTTTCCTACCAATACGGCCATAATCTTTAATTGTTTTTAGTTAATATTTAAGTGCAAATTAAAATTCAAAAAAAAGACCGGGCTATTAAACCAAAAAATAAACACAACAATATACCCCTAAACAGCAAAACCTAAATAGCCCGGTCTTATCTATTAACAAAAGCATATTTAAAATGTTTTTGAACTTGTAAAAATTTATTGATATTCTTTGTTTTTAACATTTCGAGAAAACGATGTTTCTTAAATCTCATCTTATAAGAACAAAAGATTCTGAGCTTTGTTTGTAATATCAATCACCATTATATAATGTCTGACGGAGAACCAGCATTTAAGAATTCTACCATTTAAAAGTATTTATATTATTACCTTTGCGGTCCAAACAAACGATGATGACAAACAAACAGAAAATAACTGATGCTATCAGAAAAAAAGTACTCATTCTAGATGGTGCAATGGGAACGATGATTCAAACCTACAGATTTTCGGAAGAAGATTACAGAGGAACCTCATTCAAAGATCATCCATCACCCTTAAAAGGAAACAATGATTTACTGGTACTGACACAACCTGAATCAATAAAATCTATCCACCAACAGTTTCTTGCGGCTGGCGCAGACATTGTATCAACAAATACATTCAATGCCAATGCCATTTCCATGGCTGATTATGGCATGGAACATATGATCAATAAATTGAACACAGCTGCAGTTAACATTGCCCGGGAAGCCGCAGAGGAAATGACAGCTAAAACACCTGACAAGCCGCGTTATGTTGCGGGGTCAATAGGTCCAACCAACAAAACTGCTTCCATGTCTCCCGATGTGAATAATCCGGCTTATCGTTCTGTTTTATTTGATGACCTGGTTGCCATCTATGCTGAACAAGCTGAAAGCTTAATAAATGCAGGTGCTGACTTACTCTTAATCGAAACCATTTTCGACACCTTAAATGCCAAAGCAGCTTTGGTTGCAATAGACAGAACATTTGAAAAGCTGGGAAAGAAACTTCCCATCATGGTGAGTGTGACCATCACAGACCTCAGCGGCAGAACTTTGTCGGGCCAAACAATCGGTGCCTTTTATACCTCCATTAAGAATCATGATCTGTTTTCAGTTGGTGTGAACTGTTCTTTTGGAGCAAAAGCCCTGAAACCATACATTGAGGAACTTGGCAAGTTGAGCACAGCATACATCAGCGTGCATCCCAATGCCGGGTTACCAAATCAATTTGGAGAATACGATCAAACACCTGCGACCATGTCTGAGCTTCTCACACCTTATTTTGAGGAGAAACTACTTAACATTGTGGGTGGTTGCTGTGGCACGAGACCCGATCATATCAAAGAAATTTATGACCTGGTTACCCGGAAAGGAACAGTCAGGGAGATACCTGTGATTGAGCCCAAAACTGCTGTCAGCGGACTTGAACCGCTTATCATTGGACCTGACAGTAACTTCATCAATATTGGAGAGCGCTGCAATGTGGCCGGCTCCCGCAAGTTTTTACGACTGATTAAAGAGAAAAAACACGATGAAGCACTGAGCATTGCACGGGATCAGGTTGAAGGAGGGGCACAAATTATTGATGTAAATATGGATGACGCCATGCTCGATGCAAAAGAAGAGATGGTTGAATTCCTGCACTTACTGGTATCTGAACCGGACATTTCCCGCCTACCCGTCATGATTGATTCGTCCAAATGGGATGTGATTGAAGCCGGTTTAAAATGCCTTCAGGGAAAATCAATAGTCAACTCTATCAGCCTGAAAGAAGGCGAGGATGAATTTATTCAGCGCGCTAAACGCATCAAGCAATACGGCGCTGCAGTGGTGGTAATGGCTTTTGATGAAAAGGGCCAGGCAGACACCTATGAACGACGGATTGAAATCTGCAAAAAAGCATATGATTTATTGGTTGAAAAGGCACACTTTGCACCTGAGGATATCATTTTTGATCCAAATGTGCTGGCCATTGCAACGGGGATAGAGGAACACAACAATTATGCTGTTGACTTTTTCAAAACCGCAAAATGGATTAAGGCAAACCTTCCTTACGCAAAAATAAGCGGTGGAATCAGTAACATGTCATTTTCGTTCAGAGGAAACAATGTTGTACGGGAAGCCATGCATTCAGCATTTCTTTACCATGGAATTAAGGCAGGACTGGACATGGGCATCGTAAATCCTTCCATGCTCCAGGTGTATGATGACATCCCTAAAGATCTGCTGGATCTTGTTGAAGATGTAATTCTTAATCGCAGGGATGATGCAACTGAGCGCCTGATTGATTATGCTGAGCAGGTTAAAAACACCGGAACGGAACAGGTTAACATAAAGAAAAACGAATGGCGCACAAAGGGGCTTGAAGAACGGCTAAGCTATTGTCTTGTAAAAGGCTTGCCCGAGTTTTTAGATGAAGACATCGCTGAAGCACTTCAAAAGTATCCAAAAGCACTCGACATCATCGAGCAACCATTGATGGCAGGAATGAACGTGGTAGGAGATCTGTTTGGTGAAGGAAAAATGTTCCTTCCTCAGGTTGTAAAAACAGCACGCGTCATGAAAAAGGCAGTGGCCATCCTGCAACCCCATATCGAAAAAGATAAAACAGAGGGCTACAGCACTGCCGGAAAAATTCTAATGGCAACGGTAAAGGGTGATGTTCATGATATCGGAAAAAACATTGTTAACGTTATACTGGGCTGTAACAACTATGAGGTCATCGACCTTGGGGTGATGGTGCCCGCTGAAACCATACTGGAAACTGCTATCAGGGAAAATGTTGACATCATTGGCTTAAGTGGCCTGATCACACCCTCACTGGAAGAAATGGCTTCCATTGCAGAAGCCATGGAAAAGCGGAAACTTGACTTACCCCTAATGGTTGGAGGTGCAACAACCTCTAAAATACACACAGCCGTTAAAATCCAACCGAAGTATTCCGGGGTAACGGTGCATGTCAAAGATGCATCTCAAAGTGTTCAGGTTGTTTCCGCCCTGGTGAATAAAGAAAGTCGCAAACTGTTTAAGGAAAAAACAGATGCTGAATATCAGCGTTTAAGAGAGCGCCATGCAGGTAGTAAAAACATTAACTTTGCCCCATTGGACGAAGCAAGAAGAAAAAAAATAAAACCAGATTTTTCGCCTGATAAGCGCTACAAACCCACATTTCTGGGAACCAAAGTAGAAACAGGTAGATCCCTGAAAGAAATAAGGCAATTCATTGATTGGTCATTTTTCTTTAGTGCCTGGCGACTTACCGGAAAATACAAGGGTATAAAGATATTTGACTGCCCGGCATGCGAACAAACATGGCTAGCAGGCTTTCCTGAAGGACTTGAACGCGACAAGGCAAAAGAAGCGCTTCAGTTGTACAAAGATGCAAATGAATTGCTGGATCATATTGAGAAAAATGAACTCATCAAGACAAAAGCAATTTATGGCTATTTCCCAGTTAATTCAAGGGAAGACAACATCATATTCTGGAAGGATGAAAGCAGAAATGAAGAATTACTCAACTTTCCGTTCCTCAGACAGCAGGTACGGAAAAATGCAGATTTTTATGGCTGTTTGAGTGATTTTGTAATGCCAGAAGCAGATGGTCAATGTGATTACCTAGGTGCTTTTGCTGTAACAACCGGCATCGGAACCGATGAGCTGGTAAAAGAATATGAAGATAAAGACGATGATTATTCAGCCTTACTTGTAAAATCAATAACAGACAGACTGGCTGAAGCTTATACTGAACTGATGCATAAAGAAATGCGGCAGGATCACTGGGGATACGCTAAAGATGAATCACTTACACTGAAAGAAATGTTGATGGTGAAATATCAGGGCATCCGTCCGGCAATTGGCTATCCTTCCATGCCTAATCAGGCAGACAGCTTTTTATTGGATAAGCTTTTAAATTTAAAGCAAGCCGGTATCGAACTAACAGAAAATGGTGCCATGTATCCAAATGCCTCTGTTAGTTGTTTGGTATTTGCACATCCAGAATCCAGCTATTTTGCAATATCCAAGATTGACAAGGATCAGGTCACAGATTATGCAAACAGATCCAATATTCCTCCGAATGAGGTTGAAAAATGGCTTTCTGGTTTATTGTAATCAAAGTGATTGCATTTGAATACATGGGCTTATTCTTTTCATGAAATCTGTATTTTCTGAAGAGAATATCATATCTTTACAAAATGTAGTTTTTATTCTGTTGGATGAAGTTGGTTTAGTGGAAGACTAAAACGCAGGGGAGAGAACAGGGGAACAATAAAAATCTATACGGGTAATCAGGCCCTGGAGGAAGTAAAAAAAAAGAATAGATAATGAACAAAAGATGGAACCTTTGGAGTCCATCTGATGCTGAAAATGAGTTAATTGACCAATTATCAGGACAATTAAACATCAACCGGGTTTTAGGAGCTTTGCTGGTTCAGCGTGGGATTACCACTTATGAAGATGCCAGAAATTTTTTCAAACCTCAGTTGAGTGAACTTCATGACCCATTTCTCATGAAGGATATGCATAAGGCGATCAATCGCTTAAATCAGGCCCTTGGCAACAAGGAGAAAATACTGATTTATGGAGATTATGACGTTGATGGCACAACATCAGTGGCTCTCGTATACTCCTTTTTACGAAATTACTCCTCTGGAATTGAGTATTATATCCCCGATCGTTATGAAGAAGGATATGGCATATCTTACAAGGGTATTGATTATGCCAATGAAAATAACTTCAGCCTTGTAATTGCCCTTGATTGTGGTATTAAAGCGCACGAAAAAATAAAATATGCCAACGAGCGCAATATCGATTTTAT
>JBFHER010000133.1:0-10146 GCA_041584055.1 Bacteroidales bacterium | reverse complement strand
CAATCACCAATCACAAATCACCAATCACAAATCACCAATCACCAATCACTAATCACCAATCACTAATCACCAATCACCAATCACCAATCACCAATCACAAATCACCAATCACTAATCACCAATCACCAATCACTAATCACCAATCACCAATCACTAATCACCAATCACCAATCACCAATCACAAATCACTATTCACTAAAAAAATCCTTTACAGCAGAACAGATCTTGTTCAGTTGCTCCTCAGTTAGCTCTGTGTGCATTGGAAGACTGACAACTTCCATGCTCAGTTGTTCGCTAACCGGAAAATCTCCTTCCTTGTAACGAGGATCCAAATAGGCTTTTTGCAAATGCAGGGGAATGGGATAGTACACCATGGCAGGCACATCATTGCTGTTTAAATACGCGATGAGCTCATCCCGTTTGCCATTTTTAACCCTTAATGTATATTGGTGAAAAACATGATCAGAATAAGGTACTCGTTGTGGTATAACCAATTCATCAATTTCTGCAAAGGCCTGGTCGTAAGCGCCAGCGGCTTGCTGTCTGGCAAGGCCATAATCATTCAGATACTTAAGCTTAACGTCGAGAATGGCAGCCTGTATGCCATCAAGTCGGCTGTTGACACCGATCATGTCGTGGTGATATCGAACAACCAT
Source organism: Bacteroidales bacterium (assembly GCA_041584055.1). Taxonomy (GTDB): domain Bacteria; phylum Bacteroidota; class Bacteroidia; order Bacteroidales; family UBA5342; genus JBFHER01. The sequence goes on along the minus strand of JBFHER010000133.1, from coordinate 9,490 downwards.
GCCATGATTTGCAATGGACCGTAGTTTTGCCGCCAGATCATCATCATTTGTAAACATGGCACCACCGTCGCCATAACAGCCTAAATTTTTAGAGGGGAAAAAAGAGGTGCAGCCTATGTCGCCAATGGTTCCTGATTTTGCCTTTGTCCCATTGCCTGACGTAAGGGTTCCCCCGATGGATTGGCAGGCGTCTTCAATTACAAACAAGTTGTGTTCTTTGGCAATGGCCATAATCTCGTCCATTGGAGCTGACTGACCAAAAAGATGAACGGGAATAATTGCTTTTGTTTTGGGGGTGATGGCTTTTCGAATAGCATCCGGTGAAATATTAAATGATGCCTGGTCAACATCCACCAAAACAGGTGTTAGTTTTAGCAAAGCAATTACCTCAGCGGTTGCAATAAAAGTAAAAGATGGTGCAATGACTTCATCACCTGGTTTCAAATCAAGCCCCATCAATGCAATTTGTAGTGCATCTGTTCCGTTTCCACATGCAATAACGTGCTTTACGCCAAGAAATTTTGCAAGATTTTCTTCAAATTGCATTACCCTGGGACCTTTGACAAATGCTGTGGAGTCAATCACGTCTTGAATGGCACTGTCAATTTCTGGTTTTATCTTGTTATACTGACCTTTAAGGTCAACCATCTGTAATTTCATTCTATTACTTTTAGTCGTTATTTTTTTCATAAATTTTTGCCAGGGATTCCTTGGCGCGGTACAACTGGTTTTTCACCGTACCCATTGGCATTTCAAGCTCTTCGGCAATTTCTTCGTACGACAATTCCTGAAAGTACCTCAATTCAATTAAACGTTGCCAAAAAGGTTTTAATTGCTCTATTTTTTTTAATAATTTTAAGTGTTCTTGTTTTTGAATCATGAATTCTTCCGGACTGAGTTTGCCATCCTGAAGCGAAAGATCAAATTCAAAATTATTACCATCTGCATCAATTGAAATTGTAACACCCTTTTTTCTTCTTAGAAAATCGATCCCATGATTTGCAGCTATGCGAAACAACCAGGTACTAAAAGCAAATTCTTCGGAGTAATTGTGCAATGAATTAAAGGCCTTTCCAAAAACTTCAGCCGTGAGATCTTCTGTGTCCCTGCGGTCATTTACCATTTTTAAGAGGGTGAAAAAAATAGCGTCATAGTAAGCATTCATCAGGTTTGAAAAGGCCTTTTTATCGCCTTTTAGAGCAGCTGAAACCCAGCGTTTATCCCTGATAGCCTGTTCGCTATTTTTATTTATTTCCATTTTATGCTTTTCGGTTTAACACGATTGCTAAGCGAAAATAACCCATTAATTGCAGGAGACAAAATATCATATAAAAGAATTGAAGCCGGAAACATGTTTTGTCCCAACTTGCGTGCGGATATGTTAAAGCACAAACTCAAAAGTATCCCACGAAACAAGAATACCGACAAGGCAATCCACCAATATGAGCTGGAGATGATTAAAAACAAGGTTGTTGCCAACATGAGATAACGTGAAACGATTTCCAGTCCCAATCGCCATTTATCGCCATTGCGGTAAAGGTAACCAGTGGTCACATGGCGCTTCCGCTGTGCACGAAATGTTTTCCAGCTCTCGGAACCAACTGTTAGCATGGCAGATTCGGCAGAGAATTGAACAGCAGTATTGATTTTGTTGGAAGCCTGGTTTACAAACAGGTCATCATCACCGGATAAAAGATGTGAATGTCGCGCAAAACCCTTTTGCTGAAAAAACAACTCTTTTTTATATGCAAGATTTCGTCCAACACCCATGTAAGGTTTTTTTGCAAGCGCAAATCCAAAATATTGTATGGCTGTAAATATATTCTCATACCTGAGGTAATGATTTAGCCACCCTTTTTCTTTTTTAACCGGACTGTAACCTAAAACAATTTGTTTCTCGTTTGTAAAGCATTTAATCATTTCACTCATCCAGTTTTTCGACATCGGAGTGCAGTCTGCATCGGTTAGTAAAAGATGATCGTATTTTGCAGCCTTGATGCCGATGGTCAGTGCCAGTTTTTTTCCATGTTTAAATACAGGATCAGGATTGATCCTTGTGACATAGAGGTTTGAATAACTGGCCTTGAGTTGTTTTAGGTAGTCTTCCGTTTCGTCCTCAGAACAGTCATCCACCAAAACCACCTGAAATTCAGGGTAGTTTTGCTCAAGAATGAGTGGGAGGTTGTGTGTCAGGTTGTGATGTTCGTCCCTTGCACAGATAACAACCGAGACTGGCGGCCTGGAATCAGAATAAACAACTTTCGAAGGATTAAAATAGATAATCTGAAAGAAATATTTAAAATAAAAATAAAGCTGAATAAGCAGCACAACGCATAGCATTGCAAATGCAATTTTCTCAGGGAATGTTAGTTTGTTGATTAGTTGTTCCAAGACTGTTTTCTTTAGTGAGCAAAAATCGCTAAAAATTGACATGCACCCAAAATATGTGCACATTTCTAATTAACAGGTTTCGCACAATTGTGAAGTTTGTAAGTTGCTATGAATAAAGGCTTATTCTAGCTATATTCGCACGTTAAATTTTGATATGTTTAAAAGTAGAAATAAAGATCTGGTAAAGCTTCATTTCATTGTAATTATTCTTGGTTTTACCGCCATACTTGGACGTTTGATCAGCATTCCTGCCATGGAGCTGGTTTGGTATCGTATGTTGTTATCCTTTGCCGGACTGGGACTGTGGTTTGCAATTAAAAAAATGGATGTGCGTGTTCCGCGTAAACAGCTTATTTATTTTTTGCTTACTGGTTTGGTGGTTGCGCTTCACTGGATTACATTCTTTGGTTCTATAAAGGCAGCCAATGTATCCATTGCGCTTGCCTGTTTTGCCACTTCGGCATTGTTTACCAGTTTAATCGAACCTCTGTTTCTAAAGCGCCGTCTTTTATGGTATGAAGTAGTTTTGGGAATAATCACAATTTTTGGTCTATCACTGATTTTTGGCGTTGAAACGCAATATACTAATGGCATTGTACTTGGTATACTGGCAGCCTTACTGAGTGCTGTATTTCAGGTTTTGAACAAAGGATTTCAGGTGCGATACAATCCACTTGTTATCAGTTTTTATGAGTTGATCGGCGGTTTTGCTGGAATTTCAATGTTCATGATTCCCTACGGTGTTAATCATACTCTGAATTTTAATCTGTCTCTGATGGATTTTGTATGGATATTGATTTTGGCCTGGGTGTGTACTTCTTATGCGTTTGCTGCATCTGTCGCGGTGATGAAAACCCTTTCGGCTTACAACGTGGTGCTCACAATCAACCTGGAGCCAATCTATGGCATCCTGTTGGCGCATCTCATTTTCGGGGATTCTGAGTTAATGACTGGCGGCTTTTATGTTGGAACAGGCATTATGCTGCTAGCCGTATTTATTTACCCTGTTTTGAAACGCGTTTTAAAGAGAAAAGTACTTCCCATACAGTGATTTTGCTCTAAATTTAGTAAACATATTCATAATTTGTCTGTTGTTTATTTTGTAAAACAAAGACCAAATACAATTTACTGGAATGAAAACAGCATTAATTTATAGCCATAGTGCTAGTAAGACAAAGCAGGTGGCCCAACATATTAAAAAGGCCTGGGGTGATGATCTGACAGAACTGAATGTAGAAGAAATTCATGGTTCCGATCTGATCGAATTTGATAATCTTATAATCGGGGTCTCAACCTGGTTTGATGGAGAATTACCAAGGTACTGGGATGAGATGGTGCCTGAGTTGGAGCAACTTGATTTTAGCAAGAAAAAAGTTGCTTTGTTTGGTTTGGGTGATCAGGTTGGATATCCCGAGAATTTTTTGGATGCAGTGGGCTTGTTGGGTGATGTGCTGGTTGAACTTGGGGCATCACGTTGTGGCTTTACCTCAACTGAAGGATATACCTATGAACGCTCGGTTGCAGAACGTGGGGATCAGTTTTGTGGACTGGCAATTGATATTGAGAACCAATCCGGTCTCACCCTTGAGCGTGTAAAAAACTGGGTTAAACAATTAAAAAAAGAGTTTTAATTCCAGATTACAGTTTTTAAAAAATAATCGACAGACATTAACTGACTAGTTTTTATGCTCAGGTGCTCCTGATTCATGCTTCGTACTGAGCGACATGTATATACAACCAAAAGATTGTGTGATACCTTTTCTTAAAAGTATTATATCAGGGGAACATGCCTTGTTAAAAATTAAGGACGAAACGTTAATACAATCATTTTGAGGAAAGTTCGGCCAACGAAATAAAGTGATATTGATAAATTAAGCTTTAAAGTTTTTAATCCTTTGATAATATGCAAACTAATATGTTTGGTATGGTATCACTGGATTAAAATATTTTATATATTTGATAGGATGTTTTTACGGCAATTTATCAAGTTGAATTTAAATGTTTAGAAACTTTATTTTTGGGTTCACATGTTTAAGTTTTATAATCTTCAGCTGTGAGGCCCGTTTCGACGAGCCAGTATACAGAAAACATAATTACGACTTTATTGACCACTTTTACGCAGGTTTTCAGATCACAGATTCATCTTACATTCCCTTTGTTCATCCTGATATTCTGTTTCATAATAATCGATACTACCTGACGATTACGCCTTACTATAAATCAAATGATAAACTTGAAAATCCTTGCATTTATATTAGCTATGATGGAAAATATTTTTTTGCAGGCAGAGACAGTTTAAATCCATTGGTAACCGCCCCAACGTATGACCATAATGACGATCCGGATATATTCTTTGATGATAAAAGTGGTTCATTTATAATAAATTACCTTGAGACTATGCGTCCTGATTCACAAAATGTGATTAGTCTGGTAAGCATGGACGCGCTACATTGGCAACGAAAACAAATTATCAATTATAATTTGTCACGGGGGGATGATTTTATTGTCTCACCTTCCCTGATTTCATATCAAGATAATTATTATCTTTTTTATGTAAACGTAAGTGGCGGGAAGTTGCAAATTGAATTCCTTGTGAGTCCCGAGGTGTTTCAATGGAATAAATATGAAAATCAAAAAGCTGACATTGATCTGCCCGACGGTTTTATCCCATGGCATTTGGATGTGATAAAAGGGCCGGATTGTTTTTATTTACTGTGTACGGCATTTAAACATATGTTGCATTTCGAACATTCCCTGTTACTATTCAAAAGTGATAGTTTAAAACACTGGAATTATGAAAAGGAATTATTGAATAATTCTCTCTTATCAGATTATCATTGCAAATATGTGTATCGAAGCACCGCCATTGTTGAGCAAGATAGTCTGTCCATTTGGTATTCGTATATGAAAATGAATAATGACTGGAATATTGGCTTCACAAGGCTATCGTTGCAGGATTAGAAAGAAAGCCTATTTGGCAAAGAAAGTTCATGCATGGACGATTGTCTTAATTGATCAATAAATATTGCAGAAGCACTTTTATTTTAAAATAAATCAATTAACTTTGTTTTTCAAAGTACTATGATATGAACAAAGATCATGCAGAAGATTTAAATGTAATCAGGAAGATGATGGAGGAATCTTCCAGGTTTTTAACACTGAGTGGTTTATCCGGCATTTTTGCTGGTATTTATGCCATTGCAGGTGCAGCTGTGGCATATTTTTTCATCATGGAGCAGGGGAGTGTTCGTTTTGATTATTCCTCTCAATATATGCTTTCCGGAACAAACAGAGATGTACTTCCTTTATTGTTGCTTGATGCCACTTTAATCGTGTTATTTGCCATTGGAACGGCCTGGGTTTTATCCTGGCAAAAGGCCAGGCGTGAAGGTAAAACATTTTGGACAAAGGTTGCACAAAGAATGATGGTGAATTTGTTTATTCCTTTGGTGGCAGCCGCTGCCTTGATTTTAGGGATGATCTTTACGGAATCAACCATTTTGGTTGCTTCTTCCATGCTGATATTTTATGGTTTGGCTTTGATCAATGCTTCAAAATACACCATCGGCGAAATAAAGTATCTTGGATTAACAGAACTGGGAATAGGCATTGTTTCATTGTTATTCCTTGGATACGGGTTCTTTTTCTGGGTATTGGGATTTGGTGTGATGCATATTATTTATGGTTTTGTTATGTGGAAAAGGTACAGGTAGTGAACGGATTAATAGATGGTTTAAATAAAGCATTTGAAAGTCGGGTGCGTCTGGGCATTATGGCTGCATTGGTTGTGAATCAGAGCATTGATTTTAATGCTTTGAAGGACCTGCTGAATGTGACAGACGGGAATTTGGCAAGTCACCTGAAAGGTCTTGAGAAACTTGACATGATAGAGGTTCAGAAAAAATTCGTAGGAAGAAAACCAAATACAAGTTATCAGATTACAGATTTGGGAAGAAATTCATTTCAATTGCATATTGACGCATTAGAGCGATTATTAGGACATTGATTTTTTTTATCTATTAACTTTGAAATACAAAGTACTTTTAATTTAAATATTTTCATTATGGAAACAAAAGAGAAAAAAGAAGAGGCACAAAAGTGGTATCAGTCATTTGCTACAAAGATGATTGTTTTGGGTGTATTAAGTTTGGTATTATTAATTCCGCTTGAAATGGTTAAGTCGGTGATACAGGAAAGGATTCGTTTCTCGGAAGATGCAAAGCATGAGATATCTTCCATGTGGTCAGGTAAACAGGTGGTAACTGGTCCGGTATTGAATCTGCCCATTCGTTGGTGGACAGAAACAAATGGGGAGCAGGTGTGGCATAGCAGTGTGATACACATAATGCCGGACGAACTGAACATAAATGGGCATGTAAGTCCGGAGATAAGATATCGTGGCATCTATAAATCGGTTGTTTATGCGTCTGATTTGAAATTTGACGGCGCATTTGTATTGCCTGAGAATTTAAATGAAGATGCGTATGAAATTGACTGGCAAAAGGCTTACCTCACACTGGGAATTTCTGACAATAGGGGGATTAAAAATAGCCTGACAATGGATTTTGGGGGAGAAAAGTTGAACGCGGTTCCGGGGGTGAAGGATACAGATTTGTTTTCTACCGGAACAAGTTTTCTATGTCCTTTGAATGAGGCGACAAGTCGTTTCCCCTTTAGTTGCCTGCTGTTGTTGAATGGCTCCGAGAACCTGACCTTTAGTCCGGTAGGCAAAAAGACGAGCGTGCAGGTAAATTCTGCCTGGAAGGATCCCGCTTTTACCGGAAAATTTCTCCCGGTAGAACGGGTTGTAAATGATGATGGTTTCAAAGCCAACTGGGTGGTAACAGAGTTGAATCGCACATTTCCGCAATACTGGAAAGGAAAGCAGTATAAAATAGCAGGTCAGGAAATAGGGATAAATTTTCTTTTGATGGCTGATCATTACCAAAAGGCGTTACGCAGCACAAAATACGGGATTCTTTTTATCCTTTTGACTTTTGTAATTCTTGTTTTTGTTGAACTGTTGATGGACAACAAAATAGAATTGCTTCATTATGTGTTGATTGCTTTTGCACTCATTCTGTTTTTCTCTTTACTGACTGCCCTAAGCGAACACATTGGTTTCAATCCGGCATACACGATATCCATGGCCACGATTGTAGGACTGATTGGCTTTTTTAGCTGGGGATTTATTCAGAAGAAGTGGGGCGTTTTCGTTGTGAATGGCTTGTTGATATTGTTTTATGTGTTCATCTTTATCCTGCTTTCCTTAAAAGATTATGCCTATCTGGCCGGAAATATTGGCCTGATCATTATCCTATCCATAATTATGGGCGTGTCGAGGAAGCTGAGGTTTAATTCAAAAATAAAAGCGTAAACAAAGTATTTAAATCAAATACCTTTCATTAAGCAGGGAAGCAGGCAGATGCACTTTCCTGCTTTTTTGTAAATCGTTTTTAAAGTCTTTAGTTCCAGAATCGATTACCTCGGTCCGTAGGGTGTATTGGTTACCGTTGGAATGCTGCGAACCACAGTGGTCGATCGCGTAATCGCCTGGGTGGAAAAGTATCCGAGGGCACCGTTACTGATGTTGCCAAGAACATTTGCAGGCGGCCCTCCAAACAGAGGATTGCTGCCAAAGGATTCGCTTCTTAGATTATTGCTAAATTGAAAATACGCTTGTTCAACCGATGCAAGTTCCAGTAAAATTGTATCGTTAATATCAGCATTTTGCGAATTTCCAGCACCAATTGTTTGCGCGAACATCCCGGCTGTTTTGCCATTCAGTACCAAATCATCATTTTGGAGTTGCCATTCGGTTATTGTATCTCTTAATATAACGCCATTGATTCCTGATTTAAATATATACCAATTATCTTCCGGAGGATCCGTTGCCCAGAGGTTTATGAACCAAACTTCAATTCTTACATTGTAACCCAGGGTGATGGAATCGATTACCATTGGATTTGGCATCATACTTTCAGCCTGGTATGTTTCAGCAATTCCATCCTCATCAATATCCAGATTTTCAATATGTAGTTGATAGGATTTACCCGGAATACCTTTAAAAGCATTTTGCGAAGCATAGAGGCCATCTTCTGCCTGTGGTTCATAGTAAAATGTATCTCGATCTGAGACCACAAAAACAGTCGCGAAGTTAACTTTTGGTGTGCTTTGATCAATCAGGTAATCGCCCGATTTTGATAGTTTTACACAATGATGCATTGCGTCGGTGGTAATATTGCCTTCCACAACAAGACGTGTGTAGCCCGGTGCAATGTCCACATCAATCCGTTCTGTGCATGCAGCCAAAAGGATGATCATAAAAAGGAAAACAGATGCTTTTTTGTACATGGCTTAAAAATTAAAATTATAAGTGATCGCAGGCAATACCGGAAAGAGGTAGGTCATTTCTGCATACAACTCTTTTGGATTGTCTTCTTCCTGAATAAAATTAATTGTCCAGGCATTATGTCTGTTATAAGCATTGTAAACTGAAAAATTCAATTCCGACTTCCATCGGCGTCCTGGCTTGCCTTTAAATTGATAGGTCAGACTCAGATCCATTCTATGATAATCTGGCATTCGATAGGAGTTTCTATCACTGTATACAGGTGCAATAATACCACCGTATTCGAACCGTCCGGTAGGGAAGGTGATGGGATTGCCGGTATAATAAACCCAGCTCATCGAAGCGGTGAGGCGTGGTAAGATAGTATAGTTGAAAACAAGCGATATATCATGTGTCTTATCAAATGGTGCAAGATAGGTGTTGCCATCATTGATTCCAGGGATGGTCCGTTCAGCCCTTGATAGGGTGTAGGATATCCAACCATAATATTTATCCTGACTGAACCTGGCGAGAAATTCCAGGCCATAGGAGCGACCTTCGCCAGTTCTGACTTCACCTTCTAAATAGGGATTCAGGAACAGCTCTGCATGGTCTTTAAAATCAATTGCGTGATGATACCATTTATGAAACCCTTCCAGTGAAAGCTCAACGCTGTTGTTAAACAGGTTCTTGAAAACGCCAAATGCAAGCTGGTCACTGCTTTGAGGTTGAATGTTTGGACTTGAAGAGAACCAATAATCAATCGGT
>JBFHER010000132.1:0-10215 GCA_041584055.1 Bacteroidales bacterium | reverse complement strand
ATTTTTCGGGGAATAGCAGATTGTATCTTTTCAAGCCGTTGACCAAGTCTGTTTCTACGCCGGTTAAGTCCCTGAAATGAAGCTGAACGGTATCATAAACCTCCTGATAAATGGTGTCCGATAAAAAGTGCTTCAGAAAAAATGAATGTTGTTTGTCGTTCGGAAGCCCTACGCGGATGATGCGTTGACAATACAGCTTGTAAAAAGACGGATAAAGGGAGGCAAGACGCATAATTTCTTCCGTCATTTTTGTTGTATCCATGCTTTGAAGTGCCTGGTCGAATCGATGCGACTCCATTGTTAGAAGCGAGTCCTTTGGGTCTGTTTTGAAACGTGATTCTTTTTTACATCCCCATAGGCTGCCTAGTGCAACGAAAAGGATTAGCATTATGTTGCGAAACATACCTTGTTTTAGCATTTTTTTATTCATCTTTATGAGGCGCTAAATTATGAATTTCAGAACAAAACAAAGAATTAAGTGCATCGGATTGACATTTTTATTATGTGTTTGCTTCCAGTTTGTAATTTGCAATACAGATGTAAACCAGGGAATGGGAAATCATTGATAAAAATCATAATTGGTGCGCGTACAATTTGTCAAATTGCATGGAATTTAATGGAAAGAATAAACTAATACTTTAATATTATGGAACAAGGAATGAAGGAATTTTTAGAAGGGGTAAGAGCAAAAAATCCCGGAGAAGATGAGTTTCTTCAGGCAGTTGAAGAGGTGGTAGAATCTGTTTGGGATTTTTACAATGCCCATCCTCAATATAAGAATGCCCGCATACTGGAACGTATGGTTGAACCTGAACGTGTGATTATGTTTCGCGTGCCCTGGATGGATGATAAGGGGAATGTACAGATAAACCGTGGACTGAGGGTTGAGTTTAACAGTGCTTTGGGGCCTTACAAGGGAGGCCTTCGGTTTCACTCAAGTGTTACTTTGAGTGGATTGAAATTTCTCGGTTTTGAACAGACCTTTAAAAATAGTTTGACCACACTCCCAATGGGCGGTGGAAAAGGGGGATCTGACTTTAATACCAAGGGTAAATCTGACAATGAGATCATGCGATTTTGTCAGGCCTTTATGAGTGAACTCTATCGTCATATCGGCGCAAATACAGATGTCCCTGCCGGAGATATCGGTGTTGGAGGACGTGAAATTGGTTATCTCTTTGGTCAGTATAAAAAGCTGAAAAATGAGTTTACCGGTGTGCTTACCGGTAAGGGAATGGAGTTTGGTGGAAGTTTGATTCGTCCGGAAGCAACTGGTTTTGGGGCGGTTTATTTCGTCAACGAAATGCTTAAATCCAAAGGTGATTCCCTCAAAGGGAAAACAATTTCAGTTTCCGGTTTCGGAAATGTGGCCTGGGGTGTTGCCTTAAAAGCAACTGAACTGGGTGCAAAGGTTGTGACGCTTTCGGGGCCTGATGGCTATGTGTACGATCCTGAAGGTATCTCGGGAGATAAAATTGACTACATGCTCGACTTGCGAGCATCAAACATGGATGTGGTTGAACCTTATGCAGAACGCTACGGGGTTGAGTTTTTTGAAGATAAAAAACCATGGGAACAGAAAGTGGACATCGCCATGCCTTCTGCCATCCAGAATGAGATGGATGAAACGGATGTTAAAATGTTGATAGAGAATGGTTGTCAGCTGATCGCCGAAGTTTCTAATATGGGCCTGACTGCAGATGCAGCCGAGCTGGCCACAGAAAAATTGATGTTTGCACCCGGAAAAGCGGTCAATGCCGGCGGTGTCGCAGTATCTGGTTTGGAAATGAGCCAAAATAGCATGCGTATCAACTGGCCCGCATCTGAAGTGGATCATCGTTTGCATCACATCATGGAGGCAATCCACAACACATGTGTTGAGTACGGAAAAAGACCTGATGGTAGCATCAATTACATAAAGGGTGCAAACATTGGTGGGTTCGTGAAAGTTGCCAACGCAATGATCGCACAAGGACTTGTTTAAATAAACAATGAGCGGTGAGGTGTTCTAGCTCTCATCGCTCATTTTTCTGTAAAAATATGCCGTCTGTTTATGTGCATCATCAAAGGTGTACATCTCTTTTGATTCGTGAAACATCAAGCTTATAATGGCCATGTCTCCCGCACAGAATAAGGAGTGAATAGCACCTACACATATAAAAAAGTAGGCGATTGAATCGTTCCAAAACAAGAAGCCTAAGCTTATTCCAAGAAATAAAACCAAAACAAACGGGAGAATGGCAATAAAAAGATATTCCCTTTTATTCAGAACGATTTTATCCGCTTCAACAAAGAAAATAAATTGCCTTAAATTAGCCCCGATTCTAAGACCTCTTTTCCCCAAAATCCGAAAGGCAAGCATGTGAATTAATTCATGAATTAAAATGAGGAAGGAAAAGGAAAAAATGACTCCAGCCATGATCATGAAGAAATTTTCCCATGATACCTGTTGCGTGTAGATCATAATCAACTCGTATGAAAGCAACACAAATGGGATGGCAAGAGAAATGACCTGGAAAACGGAGAAGGCTTTTAAAAGTAAGGAGTGACTGGAAATGTTCCTGATAACAAAGGCGCGCATCTCTTTGTATGGAACTGTATAAATAAGTTCGTATGAAGAAGCGTCGCTCAGTTGTTTTAAGTCAGGATTCATGATGCCTGCATCCTTAATTCCCCTAAAACAATGATCGCCTGTTCTCTTACTTCAATGGGCAGCTCAATTTCTCTGATTTGCAGACTTTTGATCCATCCTGGCACCTCTTTTTCCTTCAAGGTGAGAAACACCTCCATAAACTCTTCTTCCTCTTCCGGTTGATATGACTCCGGGGTGCGATCTTTAAATCGATCCAGCTCTTCATCATCATAATACTCCGGGGTGTCGTTGATGTTGGCCGGTAAATCGTTTTCACAAATCTCGTGCGCACCACAACAATCTGCATCCGGTATAACTATGGTCTCTTCCTTTTCCTGCTTTCCTTTGCCTTTCCTGAAAAAGACAGAGGCTAAAAGAACAATGACTACCAAAACACCAAGTGCTCCCAATAATACTTCCATGATGAATTAAATTTCAACGCAAAATTACAAAATATAGCCGTAGTTGCTCATAATTTAACAAAGTTTCAATCGCCTTCGTTGTTGTCATTGTTTTTGTGAAAAGGATGTAGGATGTTGCTTTTGTTGTAAGGTATTCCTTTTTGATTCGTCTATTGTCAGTGATAGTTGGTATGCATTAATAATATTTAAGTCTGAACAACGTTTCTTTGTAAAGAATGGTTAAAGTGCTCCAAATACTTCAGGTAGTCAGGGTACTTTTTTTACATATAATTATAAGGTATTAGATTATCTTGTTTATTTTCGTCAACAAACTAAGAAAACAGAATGAGAAACATCATTTTAATTTTTGTATTGATCCTTTTACCTTTATCACTGCTGGCGCAAACAACGCAGGTGGAACTTAAATGGGGTGATGTGCTGACCGAAGTGCTGGGCGACGACACCCTGCATGTGCTTCAGTTTGACGGGGCTGTTCTGGCGGAGGATGAGGGGATGTTGCCCAGATACCATGCTGTTTTTCCACTTACGGGACCCGCAGATGAAGCGTCTTTCACCGTAGAAATTTCGGATAAAGTCTGGCAACAAAATAAGGTGGTTTCCTTTTCAGGAAAGGAACTGCTTACAACATCGGAAGGATTGGAATACCACGTGGTGTCATCCAGAAAAAAATATGCACTTGAGGTATGGGTCACACCCATACGTAAGAATGGAAATGCGATTGAAACACTCAGCTCTTTTGCCATTTCAGTCACGAGAAAAGCTGCTATTAGGAGTAAAAGTGCATCCCTTGCAACTGATTTTGCTGAACAATCCCTCCTGAGCACCGGCACATGGAAGAAAATTTCAATTGCCCGAACAGGTATTTATAAGTTGACATACAGTGACTTAAAAGGGATGGGCCTTGATCCGGATAACATCCGTTTGTTTGGTTACGGTGGGCCCATGCTGGACATTAAGTTCATTGATCGTAAATACGATGATTTGCAGGAAAATGCCCTCTATTATAACGATGGAGGGGATGGCAAAATGAATGAGGGTGATTTTGTTCTGTTCTATGGTCTGGGACCAGTGGGCTGGTCCTATAGCTCTGCTAAAAATGAATTTATTCATGTGACCCATAAATATGCTGATAAAGCCATTTATTTTCTGAGTTCCGATCATGGTAAGGGAAAACGAATTGAAAATGCGCCGGAAACAGTCGGGGATGCTGTGATGGAAGTACGCAATTTTACAGATTATGACGTGTGGGAGCCGGAAGTTAACAACCTGCTTTCTTCCGGCATGGAATGGTTTGGTGTCGACATCAAAGGCAATGAGAGCGTTTCCAGGAGTTTCAGCTTCGATGATGTTGTGACAGATGAAGATGCACAACTTTCTTTCTCGGTTGTGTCACGCACAGAGAATTCATCCGCCAATTTAAGTTTTTATATGAATGATAACCTGTTGGGAAGTACTTCAGTTTCCATTTCATCCAAGGGGAATACCGGAGATTATGCAAAAAAGGCGAATGTCACTTACTTTGCAAAACCTTCATCAGGAAACCTGAATTTGAAGTGGAACTACCTTTCTACGGATGAGACTGCCACCGGAAACGTCAATTATTTTCGCGTAAACGTAAGACGTCAACTAAAATTTAAAAGTGCATTCCTGGCTTTCAGAGATGAAAAGTCACTGGGTAACGGCATCGCAAATTTTGTGATTCAATCTACAAGTTCTGATGTGCTTGTGCTTGATGTTACTGAGCCAACAGCTGCGGCTTTGATGCCCGCCAGCTTTTCAAATAATCAAACGACCTTTAAAACAGATGTGAATGTATTAAAGGAGTTTGTTGCATTTAATCCGAAAGGTAGTTTCGAAAAGCCAAGCATCGTGGGCGATGTCAAAAATCAAAACCTGCACGGCTTGCCTCAGGTGGATATGGTAATTATAGCTCATCCTGATTTTCTGGAATCAGCTGAAGATTTGTCTGAGCTGCATGCCGCAGAAGGCATTCGTTCACACATTGTCACCCCGGAGCAAATTTATAACGAATTCTCATCCGGACAAGCAGATATAACGGCTTTCCGCTGGTTTTTAAAGATGTTTTACGACCGGGCTGTGGGTGAGGATGATATGATACGTTATCTGTTGTTGTTTGGTGATGGTACTTTTGATAACATGGGGAGAAACGAAAAAAGCAAGAGTTTTAACTTTATTCCCACTTATCAGTCGGTGGAATCACTCAATATGTCAACAACCTATGTTTCGGATGATTATTATGGCATGTTGGATGCCACAGAAGGAGAAATGGGCAACTACGATCGTGTGGATATCGGTGTTGGCCGACTGCCGGTAAGCTCAGTGAAACAAGCCAAAGATCTTGTAAGTAAGATTAAGTATTACACTGAAAACAGAAAGCGTAATTCCTGGAAAAATACAGTTTGTTTTGTGGGGGATGATGAAGACAACAATATCCACATGCGAGATGCCAACCGTATGGCGGATAAGGTGATGAATGAGCATCCCGAAATGGTGGTGAATAAAATATTGCTGGATGCCTTTCAGCAAACCGCAGAAGCTTCGGGACAGCGTTATCCTGAAGCAGAAGCTCAGGTGGAACAAAGCATGCAGCAAGGCGTATTGTTATGGAATTATTCTGGTCATGGTGGTGAAACAGGCTTGACAGAGGAACAGATCATGACAAAGAAAAAGGTGAAGGATTACGAAAATCTGAGTAATTTGCCTGTTTGGGTAACGGCAACCTGTGAATTCAGTCGCTTTGATTTATACACAGAAACTACAGCGGGTGAACATGTGCTGCTGAGCCCTATCGGTGGGGGTGTTGGTTTGTTTACAACCACTCGCATCGTGTATTCAAGTTCTAACTTTACGATCAATAATAACTTTTTCGATTACGTTTTTGAAACCGATGAAAAAGGGCGCCAAAACCGGCTGGGAGATGTGTGCCGTTTAACAAAAGCGGCAACAGGCACCGGCGTGAATAAGCGAAAATTTCTTCTATTGGGAGATCCTGCCTTGAAAATGCATTATCCTACACTTGATGTTCAGACATCAGCAATAAATGGCATTGAAGTGGGTGAGGGCATATCGGATACCATTTCAGCATTGGAGACCTTGTCCATCAAAGGATTTATACAAACTGAATCCGGAGATACAGCACACGACTTTAATGGGTTTGTTTATTCGCAGGTGTTTGATAAAATGAAATCCATCAGTACCATTAATAACGATAATGCAAGTGAAGATACCTGGTCGCCTCTGACATTTAATCTGTGGCAGGATCTTGTGTTTACAGGGAAATCGGAAGTGGTCAACGGAAAATTTGAGTTCTCTTTTAAATTACCAAAAGAGATTAACTACGAGTTTGGAAAAGGGCGAATCGTCTACTACGCAAGCAGCGATCAGGCAGAGGCAAACGGTTATTATGAAAATGTGGTCATTGGCGGGTTTTCTGACAATGCGGTCGCAGACGAATCGGGGCCTTCTCTTACGATGTACATGAATCAACCGGACTTTGTTGATGGGGGCGTGGTGAATCCGGATCCCTTATTGGTGGTTGAGATAATGGATGAAAATGGAATCAGTACTGCCGGTAGCGGCATTGGCCATGATATCGTGGTGATGCTGGATGAGGATCCCGGAACGCTGACGGTACTGAATACGTATTATGAAGCCATCAACGGGAACACAGAAGGAAATGTTAAATATAAGTTCTCAGATCTTTCGGAAGGTGAACATACCTTGTTTTTCAGGGTGTGGGATATCTATAATAACTCCACCGTAAAAGAGATTTCGTTTGTTGTTGAAGCAAATGAGATCCCTGATGTGACCTCTTTGACCTGCTATCCGAATCCGGCCAGGGATGTGGTTGAGTTTGTCTTTGAACATGACAGACCCGAATCTGTTTTGGAGATAACCGTGGAGATCTTCTCAGTAAATGGTCAAAAAATGGCAGTGTTGGATGCCTATTCCTACAGTTCATCCAATAAGATTGATCCCATTGAGTGGGATTTGACCGGAGGCAATGGACTGAAGGTAAATCCGGGAATATACTTATACCGCACGGTCATAAAAGTGAATGACAAACAAAGTGTGGGCGCAACGAAAAAACTTATTGTTTTGTAAAATTTATTGGTATATAAAATAATTGAATTTTCTTTGCGTTTAGAAATTATTGCAAAGACAAGAACGAGAAAAGGAATGATGAATATTAAATTGAATAGAATAATTGCTTTAGCAACATTGTTGATGGGGGTTTTCCAGTTGAGTGCTCAAAATGAAAATAACCCGATTACAACAGCAACACCTTTCCTGACAATTTCACCGGATTCAAGGGGTAGTGCATTGGGGGATGCAGGTGTTGCATCAACACCGGATTTAACATCACAATACTGGAATGCTTCCAAATATGCCTTTATGGAAGAGGACTTTGGATTCTCTTTCTCATTAACGCCCTGGCTGAGAGCTTTGGTTAATGATATCAACCTGTTTTATGCAACAGGTTATAAGAAGTTTGGTGATTTGCAGGCTGTGAGTGCTTCGCTTCGCTATTTCTCACTGGGTGACATACAGTGGACAAGCAGTCAGGGAGATATCCTTGGATCAATCAGTCCGAATGAATTTGCTCTGGATGCAGCATATTCCAGAAAATTCTCTGATACATGGTCCGGGGCTGTGACCTTCCGTTATATCCACTCAGATCTTACAGGCGGTGCTGCTGTGGATCTCGCGGGTTCAAGCCAGCAATATTATCCCGGGAATTCTTTTGCTGCAGACATCTCAGCTTTTTACACCGATGAAATTGATTTGGGTGCTGTGCCAACCACTGTTGGATTTGGGGTAAACCTTTCAAATATTGGTAATAAAATGTCCTATACAAAAGGAGAGTTTCTTGAGTTTTTGCCATCTAATTTTAAAATTGGGACGTCCTGGACATTTACCATCGATGAGTATAATAAGATTGCAGCCATGGTGGATATTAACAAACTCATGGTGCCAACCCCTGATAAAGAAAATGATCCCGATGGTGAGATTCGCAATGATATGGGGGTAATGGAAGGTATTTTCTCTTCCTGGAACGACGCGCCGGGTGGTTTCTCCGAGGAACTAAGGGAATTAACGTATTCCGTAGGAACAGAATATATTTATGATGAAATGTTCGTTATCCGTGCGGGATACTTTTATGAAGATGAGAACAAGGGTAACAGAGAATATGTTTCTTTTGGTGCCGGTTTTAAAATGAACGTCTTTGGTCTGGATGTGTCTTACCTGGTGCCGATGGATACAGGAAGTCCGTTGGGAAGTACCCTGCGTTTTACCCTGTCTTTTGGCGTGGATGGCCTGCAAAGTCTCATGGGCAGATAGTTTGTCCAGAAAGTTTGTTGTTAGATTGTAATTCTCCTGCTTTCCGGACCTGTGGAAGTGATGTGGGCGTCTGAAATTCTAAGGTAAACTACTTTTTCTTCAATCTTTAAGTATTTTAAGATCTCCTGGTACTCCAAGTACTTTTAATTCTTTACTTTTGTAGGTCTAAGACCGTTTTGTTTTTAAAATGCGCATGAGGCAAGGTCTCGTTTGCGCATAAAAAAACGATCGGGATATCGCAACATTTATAAATGAGAGGGAGATCGTAATAAACAGATGAAATTCAGAGTTGGAATCGGTTATGATGTGCATCGGCTTGAAGAAGGCGAGAGCCTGTGGCTCGGTGGCGTTCAGATCCCACATTCAAAAGGGACGGTGGCACATTCTGATGGTGATGTGGTCATTCATGCCCTGGCAGATGCTTTATTGGGAGCTGCGGGCCTAAGTGATATTGGAACATATTTCCCGGATACAGATATGGCATTCAAAGGCCTGGACTCAAAATCACTTCTCGCCGATGTCGTGGATTTGTTGCAGGACGAAGGGCATGCAATTGGCAATGTGGATTGTGTAATAAGTGCCCAGCAACCTAAATTGAAGCCTTACATTCCTGCAATGAAATCTGTTTTGGCAAAGATATTGAAGCTGAATGAATCCGATGTGGGGATAAAGGCAACAACCACCGAAAAGCTGGGCTTTGAAGGACGCGAAGAAGGCATTAGCGTACAGGCAGTGGCCCTGATAATAAAAGACAAATAACATAATAACCAGAATGGCAGAAAGTATTGTAATTATCCCAACGTACAACGAAAAAGAAAATATCGAAAATATTCTTCGAACGGTCATGAACTTTCCTGAAGGATTCAATGTGCTGGTGGTGGATGATGGTTCTCCTGATGGAACCGCAGCCATTGTTAAGGGACTCAAGAATGAATTCAGGGAGCGCATTTTTATTCTTGAACGAGAAGGAAAACAAGGGCTGGGAACGGCTTATATTGCCGGCTTTAAATGGGCGCTGGAGCATGATTATAACTTTGTGTTCGAAATGGATGCAGATTTTTCACATAATCCGGCAGACCTGGTAAAGCTATATCGTGCCTGTAAAGAGGAGGGGGCCGATTTGGCCATCGGTTCGCGCTATGTGAGCGGCGTAAATGTGGTGAACTGGCCTATCGGACGTGTTTTGATGTCGTATTTTGCATCCAAGTATGTGAAGATCGTTACTGGTATGAAAGTCTTTGATACAACGGCAGGATTTAAGTGTTATCGAAGCGAAGTGCTTCGTACCATTGAACTGGATAAGATACGATTCAAAGGGTATGCATTTCAGATTGAAATGAAATTTACAACCTGGAGATGTGGATTTACAATAAAGGAAGTGCCGATTATTTTTGTGAATCGGGTGTTGGGAACCTCCAAAATGAGTGGTGGTATTTTCAACGAAGCCGTTTGGGGAGTCATTAAATTAAAACTGAGGAGCTATTTCAGAAAGTACCCGCAAAAAGCAGCTTAACCATAAAAATATAAAAAGATGGGACGGAAATTAATTCAAAACGCAATCATTGTGAATGAAGGGAGCCGGAAGACCGGTTCTGTGCTCATTGATGGAGACCGCATCGAAAAAGTGATTTTCGGCGATGAAAAATTAGAATTCCCATCTGATACGCAGGTTATTGATGCGAGTGGTATGTTGTTGATTCCTGGTGTTATTGATGATCAGGTGCATTTTCGTGATCCGGGGCTCACACACAAAGGAGATATCTACACTGAATCAAAAGCTGCTGTTGCCGGCGGCGT
>JBFHER010000131.1:0-10248 GCA_041584055.1 Bacteroidales bacterium | reverse complement strand
CGTTCTGCATAATCTGCTTCCGTTTTTTCAATTTCGGCGTTCAAAGGTGCTAACAGTGCATCATTTTGTGGAAAGTATCCTAAAATCCATATGAGGGTTGATGCGAGAAGAATAATGCCTGCAATTTTACGTAGGTATTGCTCTCCCTTTTTCCACATATGGATCATAGTGGTCTTCAATGCTGGCATCCTGTAGGGTGGGAGTTCCATTACAAAGGGAGCTTCCTCATCTTTAAACACAAATCGCTTCATTATCCGTGCAACAAACACGGCAATCACAATTCCAACGATGTAGACCAGAAACAATACTGCTGCCGGATTGGATGGAAAAAAGGTGCCGATCAACAAAATGTATACCGGCAATCTGGCACTGCAGGACATCAGAGGTACGAGCAAAGCCGTCAAAATCCGGTTGTTTTTATTTTCAATGGTTCGCGTTGCCATCACGGCTGGCACATTGCAGCCAAAACCCATAATGAGAGGAATAAATGATTTCCCATGCAAGCCAAGTTTGTGCATCAGTCGATCCATAATAAAAGCAGATCGTGCCATGTATCCTGAATCTTCCATAAAGGAGATAAAGAAATAAAGTATTAAAATATTGGGTAGAAATACCAAAACATCACCAACACCACCAATCATGCCATTGATTACCAGATCTGCCAGGGGGCCCGGCGTCATGATGTGCCTCAGTCCCTGTTGCATCAGATCAATTCCCATTGAAAGCCACTCCTGGGGGTACTGCCCCAAAGAGAAAGTGGTTTTGAACATCACATAGAGAAACAAAAAGAAAATAGGAAATCCCCATAAGCGATGCGTTACAAATGTGTCAATCAGTTTCGAGTTGTCCACTGCATCTTTATTGCCGTTTGCCTTAATTGTTTCTTTTAAGGCACCCGCAATAAAACCATATTTCGATTCTGTGATGATTGTTCCACTATCCGTTCCCAGTATGTCATTTAAACGTTGTGATTCTTTTTTAGCTGATTTTAAAATGGCTTCACCTTCGGGATAATTACTGGCCATCTTTTTCATGTCCTCGTCCTCTTCAAGGAGTTTTATTGCCATGAAACGAGGCGAAACCTTATGTGTAAGCTCCTTATTTAGCGTAATGTGTTTTCTGATTCGCTTGATCGATTCTTCTGTGTTTTCACCATAATTGATGTGAATATGCCTGATGATAGGCTCTTTATCCTCATAAACATCGATTATTTCACGAAACAATTGATCAATACCCTTCCCTTTACTTGCAACAGTTGGCACAAATGGCACTCCAAGCATTTTGCCCAGTTCTTCATAATTGAACTCAGTCCCTCTCTCTTCCAGTTCATCATACATGTTGAGTGCCACCACCACCCGGAGGTCCATGTCAATAAGTTGCGTGGTTAAGTACAAATTTCGTTCAAGATTTGAAGCATCCAATACATTTACGATGATGTCAGGTGCTTCATTCAGGATGTGCTTTCGCACATAAATTTCTTCAGGGGAGTAGGTGGTAAGACTGTATGTTCCTGGCAGGTCTACAATGTTAAACTCGTAACCTTCGAATTTACAATGTCCTAATTTTGCATCCACAGTAACACCACTGAAATTCCCCACATGCTCATGAGACCCTGTGGCCTCATTAAAAAGTGTTGTCTTTCCAGAGTTTGGATTCCCAACAAACGCAATCGAAATATGCTTTCGCTTTTCAAAGGCAATATTACGCAGTCTTTCTTCAGCAATAACTCCTTCAAAGGGTATTTTAATGAGCTTTTTTGAATCCTCCAGACTGATCACCTCTATGTGAGACGCTTCACTTCGTCTGAGTGAAACCTGATAATCCATTAATCGGTATTCAATCGGATCTTTTAAGGGAGCATTTTTAACCACCGTCACCTTTTGTCCGCGCACAAAACCCATTTCAATGATGCGTTTACGAAACGAACCATAGCCTCTCACCTTGACAATGACAGCAGTTTGGTTATTTTTTAGCTCTGAAAGTTTCATTAATTTATTCGCTCCAATCTTTAAAAATCCTTTTTAATTTAGTTTTAATTAAAACAGCGCAAATTTAATCTTCTTTTGCTAATCTAGCATCATTATTATTAGGGATAAAGTATAAAAAAAGACAAAAAACGGATCATAGAGATTATAAAGTATTAATTTTGCAGAGTAAATTAACGAAATGAACGAGCGGATAGAAGATTTTATTTCAGAATTCAACGGACGTTTTCACATCCTGGAAGAACAAATAGACCTTGATGTGCAGATGGCTTATTTCGAATTGTCGAAAAAAGTTAAGAAACGGCAACACCTTGACATTATTGGCAAGGGCGAAGACCTGTGGAATGAATCGCTGGCCATGAACGATAAAAAACGTTTGTTGGTTGATCTGGCTTCCTCTCAGGAAGTGAGTGCATTTCGTATCCTTGAACGTTTTTTTAAAGATAATTCTGACAAACAACTCAAAGATTGGGCATATCTTGCCTTAACTGAATCGCGAATGGCAATAGAGGGGGCATTATCCGATGAAAAACAAATATTCATTTCCACTGGGCTTGGTGGGAAAATGGGGATGCTGCGTTATTTCATTGTACTTTTCCCATTTAACATGGATAAAGGCTTCTCTGATTTTCAATCTGAATTCATTACGAAAGAGTTCAAATTCGTGATGGAAACAAGTAAGTGCGAATGGGAGTTAAAAGAAATCCGGACCGATTTTATCAGTTACCTTGTTTTGATTCCTTTGGAGGTACAGCTTAAAGAACTCATTCTTAAAGTGTTTGAAGCAGCAAATCAGCTTGATAACTTTGTCAGTGAAAAGTTCATTATTACGAATGTAAAAATTATGGATGAAAAAGAGATCTTTGATTTTTATGAAAACGGAGATGATACTGAGGATCTGGAAAGTTTGGAACTTGATTAGTTTCAGTAAACAGCATACTCACTTCCTTTGCAAATCACCATTCAACATCTGTTTTTCGTAATAGAATAAGACGCGTGCGTATTATTTTGCGTTAGCTTAAATCCACATTGGTATTCTTTGATTCCAAAAACGCCAGGAGGGAGGAGGGGCGGATTTTCTTAAAACACAAAAGGCCGTCTTAAAAAAGACAGCCTTTGTTTCTATTTTATACGTTTTTTATTCTGTTAAATCTTCAAATTCAACATTTGTGAATTTTGAATCTATGGAGGCACCAACTTCAACAGGTTCTTCAACCAACACTTCATCACTTCCACCAAACTCAGGGTTTTGAGCCATTGTTTCTTTGATAAAATCGATCACTTCTTCAAGCCCTTCAGAGAATTTTTGAAAATCCTCTTTGTAAAGGAATATCTTGTGCTTCTCATAGTGAAAATCACCACTGTCGTTGAATTTCTTTTTACTTTCTGTGATTGTTAAATAATGATCGTATTTACGAGTCGTTTTTACATCAAAAAAATAAGTTCTTTTACCAGCTCTGATGACTTTTGAAAACACTTCCTCCTTTTCTTTGTTGTCAAATCCTTCCATTTTTCCTCGTGGGGTTAAATTAATTTTATCCAAAATTGTAAAAAAGATTTAATATATCAAATCTGCATCTTTGCTTTTTTTGAATACAAGCAGGATTCAGCGCTTTTGCATAAGAAATGTTAAAATGCTATATGTTTGATATAGAGAAGTATAGAAGCTTTGAGCATGTAGCTTATAAAATGACCTGTTATAAAGCAGGAATATGCTCTAATCAGCGATTTTCCGTTTCTTTTCTATTTTACTCAGGAATGCTGCCGCCATTGTCCTGCCTCTCAACTTTGCATTTTCTGCACGTTTCCCTTCAAATAAACCATCAACCGTTTGCGTCCATATAACGAGCCATGCATCAAAGTGTTCCTGAGTCAGATGCATCGAAAAATGAACTGGAACCGGGTTGCCATAGTAATGCATTTCTTTGAAAGTAACAGTATGCCAGAATTTATAAAGTATTTGATGGTGTTCGTCCCAGTGATCTGCCAGATATGATTCGAAAATGGGACCAAGAAAATTGTTTTTTCTAACTTCACTGTAGAAGGTGTCGACCAATAATTTTATATCCTGATTTGATTCAATGTCTTTTTTCATATATGTGATTATTCATTCTCTTAACACGAACTTCGTAAACGGGACTGTGTCCCTCATGTGCGATCCTATGATTCAAACTAAATTACAAATATGTTTTTATAAAATCAATTTTGCGCTGATACAAATGCATTCTGGTATTTCCCCCAGAAATTCCATGTTTCCTGTTTGTATATATCTGCATCTCAAATTGTTTGCCGGCCTGTACCAACCGTTCAGCATATTCCATTGTATTTTGATAATGTACATTGTCATCTGCACTGCCATGTATAAGCAGTAACCTGCCTGATAATTGATCCGCAAGCTCCAGAGGGGAATACTTGTCGTAACCACCAATGTTTTCTTTAGGCGTACGCATAAAGCGCTCTGTGTAGATGGAATCGTAGTATTTCCAGTGGGTCACAGGAGCAACGGCAATTCCAATTTTAAAGATGTTGGATCTTGAAAGACAAAGCGCTGCCATATACCCACCATAACTCCATCCCCATATTCCGATTCTGGTCTCATCAATATAATCAAGAGACCCCAAATATTGAGCGGCTTCAATTTGATCATCAGATTCCAGATGTCCCAATTCCATGTAAGTACACTTTTTAAAAGTTTCACCTCTTGCACCGGTTCCCCGACCATCCACACAAGCAACAATGTAGCCATCATTTGATAGCACCTGTTCCCAGCCAAAGTTCCACTCATCCAGCACTTTCTGAGATCCGGGACCACTGTATTGAACCATTAATACAGGGTATTTCTTTTTTGGGTCAAAATTTATTGGTTTCACCATCCAACCATTCAGTTCAATGCCATGAGACGGCGTGAAACTGAAAAATTCACGCTTGCTGGACTTGTAATCTTCCAGTTCCTTGATCAGTTTGCTAT
Source organism: Bacteroidales bacterium (assembly GCA_041584055.1). Taxonomy (GTDB): domain Bacteria; phylum Bacteroidota; class Bacteroidia; order Bacteroidales; family UBA5342; genus JBFHER01. Next base: position 5,295 of record JBFHER010000131.1, on the reverse strand, counting down.
TGTCTTCCAGGACGCGTAAGGTTTCTCCTTTATTGTTTTTTACCGTAACAATCCTGGGAACTTCCGAAGCGGTAAAGTCGTGCAGATAATATGAAAACGAGGAGCTGAAAACAGCTTTGTTTGTACCCTCCATGGGAGTTATAATCTGTTTTTGTTTTTCTTTTAAATCAATCGCATAAACTTCCCGTTGTAGGGGAGACCTGCCTGCCGCCTGATAGTAAAAAAGCTTGTTCTTTGCATCGTAACCGTAGAAATCAGTAACATCAAATTCTCCTTTTGTAACTTGCTTTATTAGGCGTCCATCAAGTCCATAAAGGTAAATGTGATTGTATCCATCTTTTTCACTCATCGTCACAAACCAGTTGTCTTCAATGAATTGAAACTGGTCAAAAACACTTTCCGAAATGTAGGTGTCACTTTCCTCAGTCAAAAACAATTTACATATTGCCGTCATTGGATTTGCGAGGTAAAACGTCATTTTATTTTGATGACGATTTAGCCTGACAATGCACAACTTATCTGAGGATTGTGTCCATCTTATGCGGGGGATATAATAATCGTCATCCTCCGGCAGGTTCATCATTTTAATCACCCGGTTGTTTGTGTCGTAGGTGTGAACAGAAACCGTTGCATTTGTTTCTCCTGCTTTTGGGTATTTAAATTTGTATGAAACTGGGTAAAGTTCATTTGCGGCGATCGTGGGTGATGCGCCCATGTAAAGGGGAAAAGAATACTCTTTTACAGCCTGTTCATTAAATTTTAAAAAGGCAATAAAACGTCCATCAGGCGACCATTCAAATCCTCGTGTAAACTCAAACTCTTCTTCATAGACCCAGTCAGGAATACCATTTATAATTTTATTAAATTCTCCATCCGTTGTGATTTGTTTTTCTGTTCCGAAACGCAAGTCTTTCACAAACAGGTTATTCTGGCGAACAAAAGCAATTCTTTGTGCGTTTGGAGAAATGCTTGCTTCCTGCTGGGGCCCATTCTCAGAAAGGGCTTCCAATGTTTTCTTTTTTATGTTGTATACAAAATAATCACTTTTATGTGAATGGCGGTGAATCTTTTGTGTATTGGTATACACCATCAGAATTGACTCATCGTCACTAAATACATAATCCGAGAAATGTGAGAATCCCGGATTTTTTATTTCCGATAAGTCAAATATGGTTTCAGCCTTGCTACCTGTTTTGTAACTGTATTTATTGATTTGATTTCCTTCCTGAAGCGTATAAAACTGGCCGTCGTTCATGGATCGAAATCCACGCACAGATTTTGCAGTAAAACGACTGCTAACGACATCTTCTAAGGTGACTGTTTTTACTTTGCTTTCAACATTAAAAGCAAACGTAAGAGAAAGGCAAAGTGATAGAAAAAAATACTTCATAAAACTATGATTTTGTGGCGGCACTATAGCAAAGTGTCTTATTACACAATGTACCATTCCATTATTGGTTGCCGAAATTATACTATTTTTTAGAACCCTGCAATGTTCGCATTGTACTTAAAATTATTTAACAAATGATGCGCTGTAAAGAGCGGCATCATTAAACGGCGGGTGGGTCGAAAAAAATGAAGCTACTTAAATGATTTTAAGGTGGTTTTGAGACAAATTTCAAATTTATATCTAAACCCAAATATCGTGCTCATCTCATTGCTTTAAGCGCCTTTGCGATTACACCTTTCTAATTAAAATCCATTATAATTAACAAAAAGATGTTGTAGAATAGCTCTGTTTTTGTTGCGTATGCCGAACTCCGGTTTATTTTTGCAGTTGTTTTAAAAAATTTGAATAATAATATGGGACTTAAAATCATTGTTTTGGCGAAACAGGTGCCGGATACCCGGAATGTTGGGAAAGACGCCATGAAAGCAGATGGAACCGTGAACAGAGCAGCCCTGGAGGCTATTTTCAATCCCGAGGACTTAAATGCACTTGAGCAGGCCCTCAGGCTTAAAGATCGTTATGAAGGAACGACTGTTGCAATTTTGACCATGGGCCCTGGTAGGGCTTCAGAAATAATCAGAGAAGGTTTATATCGGGGTGCTGATACAGGTTATTTGCTAACTGACAGGGCTTTTGCCGGTTCTGATACACTGGCTACTTCCTATGCAATCGCACAGACCATCAAAAAAATTAAGGATTACGATCTGATCATTTGCGGTCGTCAGGCCATTGATGGTGATACTGCTCAGGTTGGACCACAGGTTGCAGAGAAACTTGGCATACCTCAAATTACATATGCAGAGGAAATTAACGCTGTTACAGATGGAAAAGTAATCGTGAAACGTCGCCTTGAACGTGGCGTTGAAACTGTTCAGGGACCATTGCCTTTGGTTGTGACCGTCAATTCATCTGCACCTGATTGTCGTCCGAGAAATGCACGCCTGCTGATGAAATACAAGCATGCAAAAACAATGACTGAACGTCAGGATGCCAATGAAGACTATATTGTATGGTACAATGAGCGTCCATACCTGAATATTCCTGAAGTTACATCCAACGATATAGAAACGGAATCTGATCAACTCGGACTGGCAGGCTCACCAACAAAGGTGAAAAAAATAGAGAACATCGTATTTCAGGCAAAAGAATCAAAGGTGTTATCAGATGCGGATGAGGACATTGAAGACCTGATGAAGGAGTTAATCAACAACAATACATTTGCGTAAGCAGTGTACATTTAATCTTGAAAGAAATGAATAATTTATTTGTTTACCTCGAAATAGAAGATGGGGTTGTACAGGATGTAAGTCTTGAACTCCTTACAAAAGGGCGTAGCCTGGCAAATGATTTGAAATGTAAATTGGAAGCTGTTGCCATTGGGCATGAGCTCTCCGGTATTGGAAAACAAGTGTTTGATTATGGTGTGGATGTGCTGCATCTGGCAGATGATGCCCGTTTAAGTCCATATTCTACCTTGCCTCACACTGCGGTGTTGACCACCTTGTTTAAGGAAGAAAAACCACAAATCGCTTTAATGGGCGCATCAAGTGTGGGACGGGATTTAGGCCCGCGCGTTTCGTCGGCTTTGCACAGTGGTTTAACGGCCGACTGTACTTCACTTGAAATTGGACCTCATGAAGACAAGAAACTCAAGAAGGTTTACGACAATTTGCTTTATCAAATACGGCCAGCCTTTGGTGGAAACATTGTTGCAACCATTATTAACCCGGACTGCCGCCCTCAGATGGCAACCGTTCGTGAAGGTGTGATGAAGAGCCAGAAGATTGCCGGTGGATACAAAGGAAAAACGAATAAGCTGGATGTCTCCAAATATGTTTCTGATGCCGATTTCGTTGTTGAAATCATTGAAAGACACATGGAGAAATCAAAGATCAATATTAAAAACTCATCCACAATTATTGCCGGTGGGTATGGTGTTGGTTCTAAAGAGAATTTTGATCTTCTCTTTAAACTGGCCGACGCACTTGGAGCAGAGGTTGGTGCTTCCCGTGCTGCAGTGGATGCAGGCTATACTGATAAAGAACGCCAGATTGGTCAAACAGGCATTACTGTTCGTCCAAAGCTCTACATTGCTTGCGGTATTTCCGGACAAATTCAACATGTTGCAGGAATGGAAGACAGTGCCATGATTATCTCAATCAACAATGATCCGAATGCTCCTATTAATAAGTTGGCTGATTATGCCATTGTAGGTGACATTGAAAGTGTTGTTCCTAAAATGATCAAGTATTACAAGGAAAATTCTAAGTAGTAAATCTTAAAAACGAAAAAAAAATGGCCAACTTTTATAAAGATAACGAGGATCTTCAGTTTCATCTCAATCACCCGTTGATGAAGAAGATCGTTGCCCTGAAAGAAGACAACTATAAACAAAATGAAGCATTTGACTATGCGCCAATGGATTTTGAGGATGCCATGCATAGTTACGATGAGGTACTCAATATTGTTGGTGAAATATCCGGTGATATTATTGCAGAAAATGCAGAATCTGTGGATGCAGAAGGTCCCCACCTTGTGAATGATGATGTTGAATATGCGGCAGGCACAAAACAAAACATTGATGCCCTTGTAAAAGCAGGTTTAATGGGAATTACGCTGCCACGTCGTTTTGATGGGCTTAATTTCCCCATTGTTCCTTACATCATGGCTGCTGATATCGTTTCACGTGCGGATGCCGGATTTGTAAATATATGGGGGTTGCAGGATTGTGCTGAGACCATCAATGAATTTGCAACAGAGGACCAAAAAGCAAAATTCTTACCCCGCGTTTGTGCTGGAGAAACAATGGCAATGGACCTCACAGAACCTGATGCAGGCTCCGACCTTCAGGCAGTGATGCTTAAGGCTGAGTATGATGAAAAATCCGGAAAATGGATCTTGAACGGGGTAAAACGTTTTATAACCAATGGCCATGGACACATCTCTTTGGTCCTTGCTCGTTCTGAAGGTGGAACCACCGATGGACGTGGTTTATCCATGTATATCTATGATAAAAATGATGGTGGGGTGACAGTACGTCGCATCGAGAATAAAATGGGGATCAAAGGATCACCTACCTGCGAACTTGTGTTTAAAAATGCGCCCGCTGAATTGGTTGGTTCTCGTCGAATGGGATTGATTAAATATGTGATGGCCCTGATGAATGGTGCACGACTCGGCATTGCGGCTCAGTCAGTTGGCGTTTCGGAAGCCGCCTATCAGGAAGCTTTGGCTTATGCAAAAGAGCGTGAGCAATTTGGGAAACCAATCATTCAGTTCCCAGCCGTCTATGAGATGATTTCATTGATGAAGGCTAAATTGGATGCATCAAGAACTCTGTTGTATGAAACAAGCCGTTTTGTTGATATCTACAAAACCTACATGCACATTTCTGAGGAACGAAAACTGGAGTCTGAGGAGCGTACAGAAATGAAAACCTATCAAAAGCTGGCAGATATGTATACGCCACTTTTAAAAGGGATGGCCAGCGAATATTGTAACCAAAATGCCTATGATGCCGTTCAGATTCATGGTGGATCAGGTTTTATGAAGGACTATCCGGTTGAACGAATATACCGGGATGCGCGAATCACAAGTATTTATGAAGGGACAACGCAGTTACAGGTGGTGGCTGCAATTCGCGGTGTAACCACCAATGTGTACCTTGAACAAGCGCGTGAATATGAAAGTCAGGAACTTAAACCCGACTTGTTGCCTTTGCGCCGCAAGCTCATTGCAATGACGGACTTGTTTGAGAAGTCTGCAAAACGCGTAATAGCAGTGAAGGATACTGAATTTTTGGATTTCCATGCGCGTCGTTTGGTTGAAATGGCCGGTCATGTGAT
>JBFHER010000130.1:0-10322 GCA_041584055.1 Bacteroidales bacterium | reverse complement strand
GTTTTTTAGATGTTAGGATGGATGGAGTCCGGAATGGCACCGATAACGAATTCTAAAATAAATTAATGTAAAATGAAAATATATTTAAAATTAGCTGTGCTTGCCATAGCCTTATCATCCTTGATGAGTGCCTGCACTGAAGAGAAACGCCCAAACTTTTTATTCGTATTGGTTGATGATCAGTCTCCTTTCGATTTAAAAATTTACGATGCCAGGTCAATTCTCGAAACTCCCAACATTGATAAACTTGCAGAAGAGGGAATGGTATTTGATGGTGCGCGGCACATGGGATCTATGAATGGAGCTGTGTGTACGCCATCACGTCATATGATTATGTCTGGACGTTCTGTTTGGAATCTGCCTCCCAGCGCCGGGTATAAAAGTCCAAATTGCCCCGACAGTTTGGAGTTGCAATCAATTGCTGCCGTATTCAACAGGGCCGGCTATAAAACCATGCGCACGTGCAAAAAAGGAAATTCATTTGAAGCGGCTAACCTGCAGTTTACGGTTGTGCATGATGCAACCAAAAGACAAGGAACTGAAGACGGTGGCAGTGCATGGCATGCAAAGCAGGTGTTGAACTATTTACAGGAACGTGAGGTAAACAAAGACACAGATCCATTTTTTATTTACTTCGGTTTTTCTCATCCACATGATGTTCGTAACGGGACGCCGGAATTGTTGGCAAAATATGGCGCAGTGAATCATACTGACCAAAACAGTTTGCCACCTGCAAATCCAAAATTGCCGGAACTTCAGGATAATTATCTACCTGCTCATCCATTTTTCCATGGTCACCCTAATCTGCGTGACGAGGAAAGGGTAAGTGGTGTTTGGAAAAACCGCGATGAACAAACCATCCGAAATGAACTGGGACGCGAATACGCCTGTGACGAAAATATCGACATTCAACTTGGAAAGGTGCTACGAAAACTGGAAGCAATGGGCGAGCTTGACAATACATACATTGTTTACACGGCCGACCATGGTATTGCCATTGGCCGACATGGCTTAACCGGAAAACAAAATTTGTATGAACACACATGGCGGGTTCCCTTTATTGTTAAGGGGCCTGGCATTGATGCTGGTAAACGGGTAGAAGGAAATATTTATTTGTTGGATGTGCTGCCTACCCTTTGTGATCTAGCCAATATTAAAATTCCTGAAACAGTGAATGGCATCAGTTTTAAGCCTGTGCTGAAAGGAGAGAAAGAAGTTGTAAGAGATGTTATGTACGGGGTTTATGCCGGGGGAACCAAACCTGGCATGCGAAGCGTGAAAAAAGGTGACTGGAAATTAATTAAATACGATGTGATGGATGGTGCTGTGAGAGAAACACAATTGTTTAATCTTGCTAAAAATCCAAATGAGTATTTGCCGGAACATCTAAAAACAGGGGACATGGAAACAAATCTTGCAAACGATCCCAAATACGCTGATAAACTTGCAGAAATGGAAGCATTGCTACTGGAACAAATGAAAGCTCATAACGATCCTTACAGACTTTGGGATCAAAAATAAAAAAATATGAAAACTGGAAAAATTTTGATGATTGCTGCGCTCCTGGTTTTTTTGAGTGCAATGATAGGTTGTGCTGGTAATAAAGAGCAAAAAGCATCTTTGGACATAACTGCGTATCTGGATGCGGCCGATGGGAAACATATTTATCCAAGTCTGACCCAACTAGAAATGCTAAAATCTGTGCTCCCAAAGGAATCTTTTCGTCCAGCACCGCCGGCAAGCGACCGGAACTATTGGGATAAAATTGCCGGCAGCGAAGCAGGCGCTTTATACCTTGAAGAAGCTTTGTCGCTTTTAGACAGAGAGCCTGAAGTTCCCATCTCTGATGAGATTTATCGCAGAGCCAATAAAGAGGGAAACCGAGGTATTTACAAGCCCCGTTATTACAATACCATGGACAGGTTGGAGAAGTTCATCCTGGCAGAATGCATCGAAAACAAGGACCGTTTTCTGCCTCAGATAGAGACCTACACCCGTGCAATTATGGCAATGAAATCATGGATGCATCCCAATCATGACGACAGGGAAAATAGCGTGCTGGAAGGAAAACGAGTGGCCATCGATTTAGGTGCACGTAAATTTGGTTTGGTACTGGCATTATCTGATGCATTACTGGAAGATAAGTTGCCTGCCGAGCTTAGAACTGAAATGGCTGCTCAGCTTCAATGGCGGATGATGGATTCGTACTTAAAATCCTGCAAAGGAGAGGATACCATTGGAAACACCTGGATTAGATCCACTAGTAACTGGAATTCGGTGTGTACAAGTGGTACAATATTTACCACCATTGTTGCATCTGAAAATTCAGATGAGCGCATTGCAGCAGTGGGATGTGCCTTAAACAGCATGGTGTATTACTTATCAGGTTTTGGAAAGGATGGTTATTGCTCCGAAGGTACGGGCTATTGGAGTTATGGTTTTGGTCATTACCTGTACCTGGCTGAAATTCTGTTGGACTATTCAGACGGAAAAATCAATCTTTTTGAATTTAACGAACCGCTTAAGTTGAAACGTGTGGCTGATTTTCCAAGGAATTTTCAGATAGCAGAAGGATTATATTCACCATTTTCCGATGGTGTGACCCGCGTTAAAGGATCAAGCAATAATTTTGCATATTTCATGGCAGCAAAGTATTATGGCACGCAAAGGCCCTCACGGTTTATCCCTGATGAATCGGTGGAGACCCTGATCGCCTGGTCTTATCCGGATGCATTTGCTCCTTCCGAAGCGGTGAAAACGGTTTTGCCTGCATACACATACTTTGATGATTTTGGGATCGTGATTTCCCGTGGTCAGCAACAGGTTCCTTTCTCCATCTCAATAAAAGCAGGACACAACGCAGAAAACCATAATCACAGTGATGTAGGTAGTTATATTGTGGCTTTGGGTGATGATATTATGACCGGTGATATTGGAGCACCATCTTACATTGCCGGAGCTTTCTCGAAGGATAATCCTGCCAGAAGTTCCTGGGGTCATCCGGTGCCGCGGATTGATAATTCCTTGCAATCAAATGGATTGTCTTTTCGAGGAGAAGTACTTGAAACTGAATTTACAAAGGAAGCTGACAAGGTGGTGTTGGATCTGCTGCCTGCCTATGAAGTTGCATCCCTCGAAAAATTAAATCGCATTATGATAAATGATAAAAGCGACGAGGGTACGATTACCGTGAAAGATGTTTTTAAAGCAAACAAAGCTCTCGCATTCGGAACTGCAATCATGGTCAATGTAGCGTTTGAAATTTTGGACGACAAAACGGTCTTAATAAGCTCTGAGAATCAAAAGGTGAAAGCCGAAATTACTGCAACGGGTGGGACATTTAAGATAAAGGATGAACTGGTTCCTGTGACGCATTTAAGAGAAGGTGGACCGGCCTATCGCATTGGAATTGACTTTGATAAGCCTACGGCGGAAGGCACCATAACGGTTAAATATACGCCTTTCGCGGATAAATAAAAACAACAATATCATAATCTATGAACTTTAAAATTACGAGTGTATTTTTCCTGGTTTTGTTTCTCCTTCTGGGATGCGGAAACAGGAAAGTGGAAATTAAAGTTGGTTCCGGTAAATTTCCGGATCAGTTCAGTTCGATAGAAGCTGCCATCCTGAAGGCCAAAGAAATTAAGCATAAAAACAAACGGGCAAAAATTACGATCCATTTGATGCCCGGAACTTATTATTTGGAAGCTCCCATTGAAATAACTTCAGAATTAAATGGTTTAAGCATTGTTGGACAAGGCGCAGCTCAGGTAAAAGTGAAAGGCTCAAAAACAATGGGTCTGAAGTGGGATAAATACGATGCGAATATTTACAAAGCAAATATTCCTGAGGGAATTGATTTTGATCAACTGATAATTGACGGGGTGCCCCAGACGATGGCACGATACCCCGATTATGATGAAAATGGTGGATACTGGCAGGGGTATGCAGCAGATGCTATATCAAGGGAAAGAATTGCATCCTGGAAAAAACCGGAAGGCGCTTACTTTCATGTGATGCATGGTGGCCGTTGGGGTGGCTTTCATTATCGTATTAATGGTGTTAATCCGGATGGAACTCCTGTACTGGAAGGAGGACACCAAAATAACAGACCATCGCGTCCCCATGATGAATATCGCATGGTTGAAAATGTATTCGAAGCCTTAACCAGTCCGAAGGAATGGTATCTTGACAAGGAAAACGCCACACTGTATTTCTATCCGCATGCATCCGTTCAATTGGAGAATGCCACTGTGGAGGTTGCCGTACTGAAAACGCTGTTGAACGTGAGAGGGACGGTTGATAATCCCGTGAAGGACATAACAATCAAAGGAATAAAATTTGAACATACAAACCGAACTTTTATGGAAGTGTTTGAACCTTTGTTAAGGAGTGACTGGACCATTTATCGTGGTGCAGCATTGTTTTTTGAAGGGACCGAAAACTGTTTGGTGGAGGATTGTGAATTCGCGCATCTGGGCGGAAATGTGATCATGGCAAGTAAATATACGAATGGACTGACTGTTAAAGGGAATCATATTCATGACTGTGGTGCAAGTGCCGTCGCGTTTATTGGTGATGCTTCTGCGGTTCGTTCGCCTTCTTTTCAATACGGTGAGTATGTGGAGCTGGAAGTGATGGATACTGTTCCTGGACCACAAAATGAGCTGTATCCAAGGGCGTGTTTGGTGGAAGACAACCTGATACATCGCATCGGGCGTATAGAAAAACAAACAGCTGGGGTTCAGATATCCATGGCAATGGACATAACGGTAAGAAACAACAGCATTTACGATGTGCCTCGCGCCGGGATTAACATTGGTGATGGCACGTGGGGCGGGCATGTTCTGGAATACAACGACGTGTTCAATACAGTACTTGAAACCAGCGATCATGGCTCTTTTAATTCCTGGGGACGCGACCGTTTCTGGCATCCAAACCGTGGAAGAATGGATGAAATGACTGTTGCAAATCCCCAAATGCCTTTGTGGGATGCAATGCATACCACCATCATTCGCAATAACAGATTCCGTTGCGACCATGGATGGGACATTGATCTGGACGACGGATCCACGAATTATCATATTTACAATAATTTATGCCTGAGTCGGGGGATCAAGTTACGTGAAGGTTTTTACCGTGTGGTTGAGAATAACATTACGGTCAATAATTCATTGCATCCACATGTGTGGTTTGTAAACAGTGAGGATGTCTTCCGTAAGAACATTGTGGCCGACGCCTATCAGGATGTCGGTTTGTTGGGCTGGGGGAAAGAGCTCGATTTCAACTTATTTCCAAACGAAGAATCCCTGATGAAATCCCAAATCTATGAAAGGGATATGAACAGTGCTTTTGGGGATCCCATGTTTAAAGATCCGGCATCACTTGATTTTAGTGTGTTAGATAATTCACCAGCATTGAAACTTGGTTTTGTCAATTTTCAAATGGATCAGTTTGGTGTTCAGAAACCGGACTTAAAAGCCATCGCAAAAACACCCGAAGTGCCAGTGATATTGGATCCCTCTGAACGCGCAGGTAAAAATAGCCCTGTGGTTGCATGGTTGAGGAATAACCTGAAAGGAATCGATACTGAAGAAGAACAGTCTGCTTACGGTCTTGCTTCAACAGAAGGTGTAATTGTGCTGAGCGTATGGAATGGAAGCCCTGCCGTAAAAGGCAATGGCTTGAAAAAAAGAGATGTGATTCTCGAAGTGGAAGGCGAGAAAATAAAAACAACGATTGACTTCCTGAAAGTCACCAAGAAGTTCCAGGAAGTAGGAGTGATCAATGCCGTGGTGATGAGAGATCAGAACGAACAACACGTGACCATACAAATTAAGTAGGGGGGCCGGATGGTTTACGTCCATTTCACAAGCGTGGCTGGTACTTTAGCATTGTGCCAAAGAATCAGCCACTGCATGTATTGTTTATTCATTGTAACCATCACACGCTCGTATTCCCACACTCACTAATTCTCACCTCCCAAAACATCATCCCTCGATAGCTCCAAAAGGTTGTTTTTCAAACTGCATGCTGCCGTCATCTCCTTTAAAAATGTTAATCCAGGCCTGCCAGTTTTCATTATCCATTTCTGGATAATCCAGCCTGTAATGACTGCATCGGCTTTCTTTTCGCATGATGGAAGCTTTAAGTTTCATCTCTGCACTGATAATCATGTTTCGTGTTTCGTGTGCCAGACGCAGTTCGTGCATGTCTCTGGCACGTAACAATGGCATGTGATGGTCACGCAACTCTTCTATGTATGTAAGCGCAGCTTTCATCATATTTTCTTTCTTTATATACAACACAAAATTTGGGATCATAATGCCCTGCAGTGTTTGTGTCACCCAGGCTGGACTGTAGCCGGATTTCCGTTGCAAGGGAGCCAGTATTTCCTCTTGTATTTCGGCTCGATTCCATTTTTGGATGGCAGCGACCTCTGTGTGCTTGCAATAGTCTGCTGCTGCTTCACCTGCAACTGCTCCCTGAACGGCAGAACCTGCCAGCGAAGAACCTATTTGTGTGTAGATGGCACCGGCCATATAGGAGCCCAATGCATCACCGGCAGCATATAGTCCCGGGATGTTTGATTCGCATTTTTCGTTGATGGGAACCAGACCTTCTGATTTGTGGATGGCCATTCCTGCTGAGGATCCTCCAACCACTGATCCAGCCATCCCCGGAGGGCCTCCGGCATCCGATGGACCACCACCACTTCTTGAATCGGGTCTTGGCCGTTTTGAGTCTGCGCCGGGACCTCCTTTGGATGTTCTGTCCCCCGGAGGGCCATCTTCTCCTTTTCTCCGCCCTGAATTACTGAATGCTTCCGGGATATAGGGGCCTCCAATCAGCTTTGCATCTTCATGACCTGGTCGTCCCATGGATACAGGGTTTCCACCCATGTATGCCTTGTAGTTCACATCCACGCCCAAATCATGTCGGATGCCCACACCAGTGATGCCAGGTTTGCGCTCAAACATGCCGTGCCACCCGTCAAAACATGCTGCAGCATTTGTTGCCTGACCACCGTGTCCATCATTCCATTCTTTTCCTGTGACTTTTGCGCCGATGTTGTAGGCCATGATGGTGCCATCGTGGGTGAGGTCACAGATGGGAAACCCATTGGGTTTAAATCCCCCTGCTCCGGTGCAAAGAATAACACTTTTTGCATTGAAAAAATGAATTTGCTCATCATTCATGCTAAATCCTGCTGCACCTGCAATCCGTCCATCTTCTTTAACCAAATGTGTGATGGTGACTTGTTCAATTAGTTGAATATTACGTTCAACAATGGGTTTGCTAAATGCTTTGTTATAAAGGGGAGAATCAAAGAAACCCCACGCTCTGAGTTCCTCTACTCTGGCCAGAGAATGTTCCGCCATTTGTCGTGTATATACAGGGTTATTGGTCCCCAGGGCGGATGCTGATATTTTTTTAACATATTCATCCAGATCAAGCTCTTCTTTTGATGGATCAAAGGCAAAAATACCTTTGGCAAAGGGGGTTTGCCCTGATGAGCCAAGGCGTCCTTTGGAAACCATCGTTACGTTTGCGCCGGCATCGTGGGCTTTTACGGCGGCAAATAAACCTGCCATGCCACTACCTATGACAAGCACATCTGTTTCATGTTCGGTTTTATCGAGATCTGTGTTTGACATCTTTGATGGCCTTTCCGACCACCCTGCAAATGCAGCTGTTCCCATGAAGGTAAATGCTGCTGCTCCGGAAGTCATCCCGATGAAGCGCCGACGGGAAATATGTTTTTTGTGATTGTTATTCATGGTGATCATTTTTTAAGAAAATTGGTTTTATAAGGTAAGTGTTCAGCAATAGCAGAATGCCACCTCCTGCCACGATCAAAACGAAAATGCGCATAGGCATATCCATATGTCGGCCTAAATTCATCGCATGCCAGCTTGCAAGCACAACAAATACAATGGAAAGACAGCCATGTATCACGCGCCACGTTTTATAAGAAAAAGGCAACTTCTTACGGAAGAATGATGTCAGTCCCAAAAGCACCATGATGCCCCAGGAAATCATTCCCAATACAACACCGAAACTATTAAAAGAGGTAATTAAAGTAATAAAAGCATCTTTCGGAGAAACGCCGGATTCAAAATAACGGGGAATAACAATAAAAAAGGGGTGGAGCATCAGTACAGCCACAAAAATGTAGCCAATCGCTTTATGCCATTTGATGACTTTCACTGCTTTGTGTTCTTTTAGCATGCGCTGATTGCTGCGTGCCAGGTAAAATTGTCCAAGCATCAACGAAAAGGAAACAAGTGTCAGTATCGATAAACTCTCCTTTAAAACAGTGCGTCTGGGGACATCACCCAAAGCCCAAAATAGAACTGGCAGGCCAATAAATATGAGAATGGCCGCAACACTGTTGTATACTTTTATTTTGTTATCCATGATTTGTTTTTTAATTCATCTGAAAACTACAATTACCGTGGTTTGCTTACTGAAGCCTGCCTGCTAAAATTTAGCCCCAGGAAACGACCACAGGAATGGATTTCTCAGGAGAAATTGTGATGGCATCGGCCGGACAATACATACGACACAAATGGCATATTTGACAATCTGCGGGATATTTAATTTCAGCCTTTTTAGTTTTGGGATTCATACGAATTACATCCGTAGGGCAGGTCTGAACACAAATTCCACAACCGATACATCCCTTTATACTTTCTATTGACATGGTTTATTATTTTCAGTGAAAGTAGCTTGATTGTAGTTTCATTTAAAAAAAAATCAATGAAACGCTATATTCTGTAAACAAAACGTTCGAAGGCATCAAAATTTGTTTGTGCCAATCAATGAGAACAGATCTATCTTTGAAACCCTAATAAAAAATAAGCAGGAAGGCTGATTGCTCAGTCTTCCTGCTTTGGAAAGAGACGTATACCTGAATTTATCAGGATTACCATCTTTTATTTCTATTACAAATTCTTCTTTTTTGAAGCACTACCTTTTGGGGCCTTGATTTCCCGGACCCGGATAGTTCTTTTCTATATAGACCGTAAATTTCTTTTGTTGGTCTTCGGTCAGAACTGCATTTACATCTTTTTGAAACTTTGTTTTAAGAGCTTCCATTTTATCTCTGGAGGGTCTTCCTGCTTCCATGGCTTCCCTGATATCATCAAAATGATCCGTGAAAATTGTTGTAACGCTGGCTTCCTGTTCTTCATTTAAAGCGCATTGTTTTGTTACCGCACTGATCATTTTTTTAACTTGTTTTGCCGTGGGTGCTGTTGGCGCAGGTCCTGGCTGTCCATTGCCTCCTCCGGGGCCCTGTGCGATTACTGAACTTCCAAATACCAAAGTCACTGCCATTAAAACCAATCCTAAATGCTTTTTAATAAATTGTTTCATTTGATTCTTTTTTAAATAATTAGATAACTTTTTTTTATTATATATTCCTCACAAGACGAACATGGTTCAGAATCCGTACAGCATCGCCCTGAGGTCCGTTGCCTGCCGGATATTCACTGGCACTGCCTGCTTTTGGGTCGCTCCGTTGTGCCCCTGCTCCATGAACATCGGTCCAGATAATCATTTGTGAATCTGTCTGACCGCCACCCATGGGATCTGTTGCACCATCAGGAGGTGTTTCACCATCCGGAACTGCACCATCAGGAGGCGTTTCACCGCCAGGAACTGCACCATCCGGAGGCGTTTCACCACCAGGGATGGCTGATGACATGGATTCATTGCCCATTGCACGTCCAAATGCAAGGTAAGCTGCCCAGGCTCCCTCATTGCCATCAGTCCAGTTTGCGTGTGTTGTACTGCTCCAATAGTATGGGAAATCAGATTCGCCTGCCTTGTTTGTTATTTCGGTACAATTAAAAACAGGATCAATGGCTGCAGAACCTGTGCTTTGTGGTGATCGGCTGTAATCCAGTATACTTTGCAGTTCTTTTATATCCGGTAGGCGCCAGTCACTGTATCCGGCATATTCCATGCCTTCTGCATAGCTTAGTGCATCTTCCCAGTTCATACCTGTTTCACTGTCATCCTGCATCCACATTAATCCTGTGGCATCATCACTGATGGTCCCATCCCAATTGTCTGAAAAACTATTCTGACCATAATCTGTTTTGCCACGAACAAGGAGGTAGTTAAACACTTTGGCTTCGCCCATCATGGTTGTACCATAACCCTTAATGCGTCCGTCGGCAAAGTTTACGCCAAATACCATTTCAATGGCATTTCCAACAGAAGTGTTGGTTGATGCACATTGAACATCGATCAAACGTTCTCCCGCATTGATATCTCCATAATTATATCCAAACACCGATGTATTGATG
>JBFHER010000129.1:0-10519 GCA_041584055.1 Bacteroidales bacterium | reverse complement strand
TTCTTTGCAATATTCTTTTCGATGGCAGATTCCAAATCCACGCCCGTCTGATTAGCAAGACAAACCAGTACCCATAGAATGTCTGCCATTTCATCTTCAAGGGATATGTTCTCCTCTCCTTTTTTGAAGGATTGATCTCCAAACTTTCGTGCCATGATTCTTGCAAGTTCCCCAACCTCCTCAGTTAAGATTGTCATGTTTGTGAGTTCACTAAAATAACGAACACCGATTGTCGTGATCCAATCATCCACTTTTTTTTGCAGCTCCTGAATTTCCATTTTTGTCTTTTTTAAAGTAGTCAAACACAATTTTGGCCTTATGTTTGCCAACAACACCTTCTAACTCACTTAATGTCAACGTTTTAATCTGCTTTACTGATTTTTGCGATTTTAGCAGGATTTCTGCTGTTTTTTCGCCAATTCCGTCAATCTGTGATAACTCATTGTTAATCAACTCTTTAGATCGCTTGTTTCGATGATGTGTGATGCCAAAGCGGTGCGCCTCGTCCCTCAAGCGTTGTATGATCTTGAGTGACTCAGAATTTTTATCCAGGTATAGTGGAACAGGATCACCAGGTCGATAAATTTCTTCAAGCCGTTTTGCGATCCCAATCACTTTTGGTTCCTTTTCAAATTTCAAACTTGATAATGCCTCCATGGCTGCACCTAACTGACCTTTGCCCCCATCGATTACAATCAATTGAGGAATGCTTTCACCTTCATCCAATAAACGTTTATAACGACGGTGTACAACCTCTGTCATTGATGCAAAATCATCAGGCCCCTCCACTGTTTTAATATTAAAATGTCGATAATCCCGTTTTGCTGGTTTTCCTCCTTTAAAAACAACACAAGCTGCAACTGCATTTGTACCCTGCAGATTTGAATTATCAAAACATTCAATGTGAACAGGCAGATAGTCTAATTTTAAATCATCTTTTAAAGTTTGCAGTACGCGGGTGTTCTGCTGACCTTTATCTAATTGTTGCGCCTGTTTCATTTTTTCTAAGCGATAATACTTTACATTTCGTTCAGATAACTCTAGAAGTTTTACTTTATCGCCGCGTTGTGGAACGGTATACGTAACGCCATTCAATTTCACATCCGGTTCAAACGGGACGATTATTTCTTTAACATCACTGCTGAACCTCTCTCTCATTTCAACGATTGCCAGAGACAATAATTCGGTTTTGTCCTCATCCAGTCGCTTGGTCATTTCCATTGTATGCGCTTGAATGACCTGACCATCTATTATTTTTAAAAAATTTACAAACGCTAACTTTTCATCATCCCGGATAGAAACAACATCAATGTTAGTAATGCTTGCACTAACAACAGTAGATTTGCTTTGATATTTTTCAATCAACTCTATTTTTTGTTTTGTTTCCTCTGCCCCTTCAAAGTTTAGTTCTGCAGCCATTTGCATCATCATCTCCTTCAAATAGGATTTTACTCCATTCAAATGTCCTTTTAGAATTGACTTGATGTGCGTAATGTTGGCATCATAATCGTTCATTGACTGTAAGCCCAAACAAGGGCCAAGGCAATTCCCTAAATGATATTCAAGACAAACCTTATATTTGTTTTCCGCAACATTGCTTGCACTCAAATTTAGCTTACAACTTCGAAGTTTGTAAAGATGCTTAACCAACTCCAAAATTGTATTAATCATATAAACGGATGCATAGGGTCCAAAATACTGGGAACCATCCCGGACAAAATTTCTGGTTTTAAATACTCTCGGAAAAGGCTCTTTTTTGATACAAATCCAGGGATAAGTTTTGTCATCTTTAAGCATGACATTGTACCTGGGCATGTACTTTTTAATAAGGTTGTTTTCAAGTAAAAGGGCATCCTGTTCTGTTTCAACAACAATGTGTTTTATCTCTCGGATTTTACGAACGAGGATTTTAGTTTTTGTACTATCGTGTTTTTTTGAAAAGTACGAGGCAACCCGTTTCTTTAAATTCTTAGCTTTGCCCACGTAAATAATAACTCCGTTTTCATCGAAATATTGATACACCCCAGGCTTTCCCGGCAATCGCTTTACCTGTTCTTTTAGCCGTTCTATGTGGTTGGATTTCGATGCCATGGGAGATCAATCAGTTTAGTTTTTGTACGACTCGAAACTGTAGTATTCCCTAATATTTTATCATTGAATGAATCGGAACTTCCTTTTCAAACTTTTCGATCCCTTTTAAAAATTCAAGTTCAATAATGAAAGAAACATACATTTTAGACACATGGCATTTTTTCATCAATGAAATTGCTGCCTGCATGGTACCTCCAGTGGCAAGTAAATCATCATGCAGTAGCACAACATCATTTTTATTCAATGCATCTTTATGCACCTCCACCGTATCACTTCCATACTCCAAATCGTATGACTTCTTAACAGTTTCAGCGGGTAATTTGCCTGGTTTTCGAACCGGAACAAAACCAGCACCCAAGCGTGATGCAATGCTTGGCCCTAGGAAAAAACCTCTGGATTCAATTCCCACTACTTTTGTAATACCTTTGTCTTTATACAAATCCACATAATAATCAATCATGAAATTAAGACAAACAGGATCAAGAAATGCGGTTGTAATATCTTTAAACAAGATTCCTTTTGTGGGAAAATCAGGTACGTCTCTGATTATTTTTTTTACATCTTCTACTTTCATCGGCTGAAAAAATCTATTTTGTTCCACGTGGAACATTATTTTACAAACACTATCTACCCATTAAAACCAACAGCACATTTATATCTGCCGGTGAAACACCTGAAATTCGTTGTGCCTGTCCTATGGTATCGGGGTTAATCTTACTTAACTTTTGACGTGCCTCCGTTGACAGGCCATTAATTTTGTCGTACGCAAACTTATCTTTAATACGTATATTTTCGAGCCGTGTAAGCTTATCTGCTATTATCTTTTCTCTTGAAATATATCCTTCGTATTTCATAAGTATTTCGGCTGCTTCCAAAATCTCTTCCTTTCTATTTGGTATTTTTTCGTACAGTCTTTTAAGTGCAGGAATTTCACGCACCAGTCCCTCTAAAGAAACCTGAGGTCTCAACAGGACATCAACCAACTTAACGCCTTGCTTTAATGGTGTGGTACCAAGCGAAGTTAAAAAATCATTCAAAGCATTCTGCTTGATTGAATAAGATCTTACGAACTCAATCAACTTATCTCTCCATACTATTTTTTCATCCAGCAGTGCCTTCCTTTCTTTAGTTGCCAAACCCAACTCATAACCCAAAGGTGTCAAGCGAACATCCGCATCATCCTGTCTTAACAGAATACGATACTCAGCCCTTGAAGTAAACATACGATAGGGCTCATCCACGCCTTTTGTAACAAGGTCATCAATAAGAACGCCGATGTATGCCTGATCTCTATTCAAAACAAAAGGTGCTTTCCCCTGAACTTTTAGACTTGCATTGATACCTGCAATTAATCCTTGAGCACCGGCCTCTTCATAACCGGTTGTTCCGTTAATCTGACCTGCAAAATAAAGATTTTTTATAAGCTTTGTTTCGAGCGTATGATCTAATTGAGTCGGGTCAAAATAATCATATTCGATGGCATATCCCGGCCTGTATATTTTTACATTTTCGAAACCAGGAACCTTTTGCAATGCCCTAAGTTGAACCATCAATGGCAGCGAACTGCTGAATCCGTTCAGGTAATATTCCTGTGTGGTCTCGCCTTCAGGTTCAGCAAACAACTGATGGGTTGTTTTATCTGCAAACGTAACAATCTTCGTTTCGATACTAGGGCAATATCTTGGTCCGGTAGACTGAATGGTTCCATCATACATTGGAGACTCATCAAGCCCTTGTTCAAGGATGGCATGTACTTCCTCATTTGTATGCGCGATAAAACAGCTGCGTTTTTTCAGTTTGGTGGGTTCAAAATCCAGATATGAAAACTTATGAAAATCCTCTTCACCATCCTGGCGAATTAACTTATCAAAATTAATCGTCCTTCCATCGATACGAACAGGTGTGCCGGTTTTCATTCTGCCCGTAACAAAACCCGTAGCCGCAAGTTGTTCTGAAATGTGAAGCGATGCAGGTTCAGAAATTCTTCCTCCCTTCATTTGAACTTTTCCAATATGCATCAAACCGTTCAAAAACGTGCCATTGGTGAGTATCACAGCTTTTGCTTTGAACTCCACATTAAGATTTGTTCGCACGCCGGCAATCACACCGTCGTTTATAATCAACTGATTAACAGTATCTTGCCACAAATCGAGGTTATCGGTATTTTCAACTATACTTCTCCATTTTTCAATAAAACGTACGCGATCGCTTTGTACACGCGGGCTCCACATAGCCGGGCCCTTCGATCGATTAAGCATTCGGAACTGAATGGCTGTTTCATCCGCCACAATACCTGCCATGCCACCCAACGCATCTATTTCCCTGACTATCTGTCCTTTAGCAATACCACCCATGGCCGGATTACAGCTCATTTGGGCAATTTTATTCATATCCATGGTAATAAGAACAACCCTGGAACCCATTTTTGCAGCAGCCACAGCAGCCTCACACCCGGCATGACCAGCTCCCACAACGATTATATCATATTCAAAATTCATTTGCTTTCCTCCCATAACTGAAGCGCTTCCTCCTCGGCCTTTCTCATTGACTTTGAATCCTGCTCTGTTTTATCCTTTAATCCACACAAATGTAGCAAACCATGCGCCATTACCCTTTTTAACTCATTTTCCTGCGATGTAAGAAACTTTTTCGCATTATATGTAATCATGTCCAGAGAAATAAAAATATCTCCTGAAATCACATTCTTTTCACAATAATCAAAGGTTATAACATCTGTGTAATAATCGTGGTTCAAATGATCTCTGTTAACCTTTAATAAATATTCATCCGAACAAAAAATATAATTTAGCTCGCCTAACTTCTTTTTTCTAAATGCTAATATCTTTTCTAACCAAAGGGTGAATTCATCGTAATTAGCAAAGGGCATTTCTGTATCCTCCGCGAAATAATTAATATTTTGTTCTAACGCTATCATTTGGCAATCCAATCTTCGGGATTTAAACGTGTGGTTCCATTCCATACCTGAAAGTGCAGACTTGTTTTTTCATTTACATCATCCGTAAAAACTTTACCAATGGACTGTTTAATCTCAACCTTGTCTCCTCGTTTTACATACACTTCTTGTAAATTAGAATAGGTGGTACGATAATTACCGTGTCGAATAATAACCACCTGGTTTAAGCCGGGAACAGCATAAACCCCGGTTACTTCTCCACCAAAAACAGCTCTTGCTATTTGTCCTTTTAATGTTTGTATATCGATACCGAAATTCTCTTCCGTCACTGTTTTATAAAGCGGATTTTTATAAACCCCGAATTTTGAAGTAATTACACCCTGTTCCAAAGGCCATGGCAAACGGCCCTTATTCTTATCAAAATTATCAGACAGGAGTTTTTCCTCCGGGGTTAATGCCATACTGCCAGTGCTTTTCTCTTTTTGAGAATTTCTAATTTCCTCAGCAATAATTTTTTCAATAAAAGCATTAAGCTCATTCATTTTCTTTTTATCCTGCGCCAGTTTTTGCTGCAGCTGCCTTTCCTTCCTCTTCAGATCGTTTACATAAAGGCTTTGTTTTCCTTTTTCTGCTTCTAACAATTTTTGCTCCTCCGACTTGCTACTTAAAACATTTACTTTGGACTTTCGTACATCTTCTAAAGAAGCAATTTCGTTTGCAAGTTCATCTTTCAATTTCACCAATTGTTTTCCCTGTTGCTGACGGTATGAGGTAAACTCACGGAGGTAACGCATGCGCCGGTAAACCTGATTCAGATCTTTTCCGGAGAAAACGTACACCAAACGGTTATTCAGGCTCTTTGTTTTCCATGTTTGGTATATACTTTTGGCATACTCGGCCTTTAATATTTCAATGTCCTTTTCATAATTAGAAATATTCTTCCGCTTATCTTCCAAACTTTTATCCAATAACCCAATTTCTGAATTCATTGCCTGAATTAATTTTTCGCGACTTGAAATTTGTTTATTGATCAGCGTTAGTTTATTAACCGTCGTCTGGGTTGTCTTTTTATTCGCATCCAAAAGTTTATTTGTAAAGCTAATTGCTTGCTCAGCCTCTGCCTTTTGCTTTCGTAATTCATCCAGTGTTTGACCAAAAGAAGAGGCAGAAAACATTAAAAACAGAATATAGAGCACTGTTCTTTTCATATCAATTCAAAATTTCTGAATATTTTCCTGATACCGAGAAAGGGAAATTTAGCTGTTTATTGAACTCTACCGACTTATAATCGAGAGTTAGACTTACCAACTTTCTACCACTGTTACCACTTATCATTAAGGATTTTGGAAACACATAAATTCCCTCCTCAAAATATTCCATGAACATCAACTCAATGAAATCACCAGTTGAAAAATCCTTCAGATACACACGCTTCAACATAAAACTTGAATCATAATTATACTCTATCAGAAACGTATTCCCCTTTAGCATCACAGTCTTTGACAATTCCAAATGTGCTTCTTTTTTTGAAAAAGTAAAATCTCTTTTCGGTTGAAACAAATCCGGCAACTGCTTCACATCTCCTGAGACAATAAAATTCAACATGCTGAAACCAAGATCTATTCCTAAACGTTGTTTTATGAAATCATAGCTACCTTTGTAAAACTGTTTATTATAACGATCAATAAATCCAAAGGTATCTTTATCAGCTAAAACTCTGAATATTTCAATTCCCATTGCCGGTGCCACTGATGCCATCAGTTTTTCATCATTGGCATATCGCAAAAATCCTTTGAAACTTTTTTTTTCGGATGAAGTTGAATATTCAGCAGTAAACTTTTTTACCTCCGCACTGCGATACGCCACCTGTTCTTTGTCGATGGCATCCATGAGGCTTTTTTTGGATAAAGAAGCAATTTTATTCATAGATCCATCGGAAACTTTTAGCGTTTTACAAGATGCAAGCAGTATTAATACAGCAACAAAAATATATTTAAGAAGTTTACTCATTCTTCGATGTAAATTTTTTGCTCTATTTTCTGATCCAGATATTTTCCGTCACTACCCTGTTCTTTTGCTTTAATCCACTGTAATAAAGCTTTCTCCTGTTCGCCTAACATATACAATATGTCTCCATAATGCTCTACAACAACCCCGTTATTTTCTTTTAAATTATCTATGGCCTGCTCAATGTAAAACCTGGCAAGAAAATAATCCTTCTTTTTAAACAAGACCCAGGCATATGTATCAAGATAAGTACTGTTCCCCGGCTCCAGCTCAACACATTTTGCACTCATCCGCTCTGCTTTGTCCAGATCCTTACCCTCCAAAGAAAGATAATAACTATAATTATTCAGCACCATGATGTTGTGATCATCCAAAACAAGTGCTTTTTCGTAATAAGCAAAAGCCTCCTCCTTGCTTCCAAGAAAGTGATAGGCATCCCCTATATTCGCGTAAAACTGTCCCTCAAGCGGCTTGTTATTTTCAACATACTTAATACCTTCAAGAAAAGCATCCAACGCAAGTTGATAATCTTTTACAGAAAATCCGCCAACACCTTTGTACAAATATGCCTCTGGTTTTGTAGGATGATGTAGAATAATTTCATTTGTGACTGAAATTAAAGAATCATAATCCTTCAGCTCCATTTGATAGCCGGCCAACTGCAACCAGGTATCATAACGATCCGGATCCAGTTCAACCACCTGATTAAACTGTTGAATCGCTTCTTCTTTTTGAAGTTTACTTGCCAAATAGTTGCCGTAATAATAATGCAATTCAGCTTCATCGGGATAACTATTAAGGAGAATGTTAACCAGCTCCTCTAACAGCGCTTCCTGATTTAAATTGTCCTTTGTTTTCATCATCACCTGAACCAGTACAGGCATTTTTGAATCAAATGACAAACCAGTACTTTTAAAAGCCGTTCGTAACTCATCATTTGTACGCAACGAATCGCCCATTAATTCATAATATCCGGCCAACGACAAATGCGCCTGACCATAGTTCGGATTTATCTTTAAAGCTTCGTTGTAAGACTTTAAACTTTTTTTATACTCCTTCAATTGAAGATACGCGTCACCCATTAGTATTCTGTAACGTGCCTGATCCGGATTCTCCCTGACCAGATTATCTATTTCTTCGAGGGCTGCTTTCTTATCATTTAGATTTAAGTACAATTTAAACTTTTCAAGGCTAATGGTTTCTTCCATACCGTGAAGTGTCTCCAGGCGATTGTATTTTTCGATGGCCTTTTTAAAGTTTTTTTCCTGAGAATACAAAAGGGCAAGTCGATAATTGTATTCCAAATTAGATGGAAAATTCCTTGATAGCTCCTCATAAGATGCAATGGCTGATTTATTATCCTTAATTTGAACATACACCGACGCCAAAAACAATTGATACCATTCATTTTCAGGGTTTAAATTAACAGCCATCCGAAAATTCTGAAGTGCATTCTCCACATTATTTGCAGCCAGATAAATATTTCCCAGTTCAAAATAAACAACCGCACTGTTTGGATCGTAAGTCAAACACTTTTGATACGAGTTTAATGCTTTATTAAAATCTCCGTTTATTTTATGCCTGCCTGCCTCCAGAAAGAAATAATCGAAGCTTCTGGCATTTTCTTCAGAGATTATTGGTGTTACAATGCTTTTATATTGCCTTTGTTCCACCATTGCTTCTGAACCTTTACAGGCCGAAAAAACAACTAATAATCCTCCTATTACAATTTTTAAAATCTGCTTCATTTTTGTTTTTTAATGCTTGCCGGTATGACCAAAACCACCTGCACCACGCGCTGTTTCTTCCAGTACTTCCACCTGATCCCAGCCGATTGTTTCATGTTTCGCAATTACCATTTGGCAAATTCTTTCTCCAGGATTGACTTCAAAATTCTCGTTAGAAAGATTTACTAAAATCACCCCTATTTCACCACGATAATCTGCATCTATTGTACCAGGTGTATTTAATACTGATATCCCATGTTTAAATGCCAGTCCGCTTCTGGGCCGTATTTGTGCTTCAAAGCCTTCTGGCAATTCAATAAACAAACCTGTTTTTATCAAACAACGCTCCAGAGGTTTCAATGTAACAGGTGCTTTAATATCTGCTCTTAAATCCATTCCTGCAGATAAAGAAGTACTATATTCTGGTAACGCATTTGACGATTTATTGACGATTTTAACCTTCATTTTTAACCGTTTTTAAGTATTAGTGATTTTAGATTTTCCCTTTTTATTCCCCATCCAACAAATGCAAGCAACAAAACAGCTTTTATTGAATAATCAAGCCAAACCTTATCAATGGAGAGGTACTTCATTCCAAAATAGAGAAGTAGAGCAATCCCGGTATATTCGGCTATGCGCATCATCTCATATTTTATTTCAAAATGCCGTTTCATTAATATATATGAAATAAAAACCATGGCAGCATAACATATAAAATTTGCCCAGGCTGATGCGATATAACCATATTTAGGTACAAAAATAATATTAATTATTAAGGTTATGCCAGTTCCTACCAAAGCCAATACAGCCGCGTATTTTGTTTTATCCGTTAATTTATACCAGATGGATAGATTAAAAAATATGCCAAAAAGAAGATTGGCTATCAGTACAATAGGAACAACGTGCAACCCCTCATGATAACTTGAGCTGATAAAATACTTTACAAAATCAATGTAAAACATCACCCCTAAAAAGATAATCAAACCAAAAAATATAAAATATTTCATGATGTCAGCATACACCTTTGTGTCACCCTTATCTTTGTAATGACTGAAAACAAAAGGTTCAAATGCAAAACGAAATCCCTGAGTAAACATCACCATAATGACTGCAATTTTATAATTTGCACCATAAATTCCCAATTGTGTTCTGGCCACCTCCTCCCCTTCAATTAAAAAAGGATAGAGTATTTTATCACCACTTTGATTTATGATTCCAGCAATGCCAACAATTAACAAGGGGAGAGAATAAATCAACATTTGCCTTAATATTTTCTTATCAAAGACCATACTAGTCTTGATAATTTGAGGAAGTAAGAATAAAAGAACAATACAGCTGGAGAATACATTGACGATGAAAACATAACCCACACCAATTTCAGGATTGTAAATAGTTGCTATCCACTCATAGTTTCCGCTTTCATACATGACCGGACACAACAGATAAAAAAACAAGTTTCCGGCAATGTTTGTTCCCACCAGAACAAATTTTACAAACGCAAATCTTAAGGGCCTGTTTTCAAATCTTAAACGCGCAAAAGGAATGGATACAAATGCATCAACCGCCACGATTACCCCAAGCATTTTAATCAGATGAACCGAGTCGCTGTATTTTAAAAAGGCTGCAAAATCCTTTGCATAAAGAAAGACAAAACCAATGAAAATGAGTGATGTTGCTCCAATTGATATTAAGGAAGTGCTGTAAACAACATCAGGATTTTTATCCTTCATATTGGAAAAACGGAAAAACCCTGTTTCCATGCCATAGGTTAATATTACCA
>JBFHER010000128.1:0-10549 GCA_041584055.1 Bacteroidales bacterium | reverse complement strand
TTTTTCAAGAAACAGCAGTGCCTTCTGATTGTTTCCCGTTTTTTTATGGTACTTGTACATTAGCTCATACGCACCAGATTGTTCGGGTAAACTTGCATATTCTGCAAGTTGCTTGCAAAGGTTTAAATACCGTCCGGCCAAATCCAGTCGATTGGTTTCAAGGT
Organism: Bacteroidales bacterium; assembly: GCA_041584055.1. Taxonomy (GTDB): domain Bacteria; phylum Bacteroidota; class Bacteroidia; order Bacteroidales; family UBA5342; genus JBFHER01. Next base: position 10,385 of record JBFHER010000128.1, on the reverse strand, counting down.
ATAACTGCCCCAAGATCCCATACACCTTTGACAAATAATGCTCCGCTTGTCCTTTTTCAAATATAGCAATGGACTTTAGCAGGTTTTCTTTTGCTTTTTGAAAGTCATTTAGTTTTAGTTGCGCATGCCCCATGTTGGCAAAGCGGATGGCCAATTTTTCTGATTCACCATATTGCCGTTCAATATCAAATGCCTTTTTAAACCAGAGCAAAGCATCCTCATACTGCTCCATTTTTTGATACAGCATGCCAATATTATTGTACCGGATAGACAAGATTCGCTTATCCTTTAGGGTATCTAAACACCCAACCGCCTGTAAATAATAATCCATGGCTGTATTATATTTTCCCCAATCAACATAAATGCGTCCCAGGGCATTTAAAGACGACGACATCCGGCTGCTATCATTGAGTTGCATATCGATTTCGTTCGCCCGGGAAAAATTGTTAATTGCCTCCTGGTATTGACCTTCAGAATGATATACCGTGCCTAGATTTATAAATGCGTCAGACAATTCTTTAAGACTGTCTGTCGCCGAAAAAAAATCAATGGCCTTTTTAAGATTTGCTTTGGCCTGATCTTTTTGACCGTACATATTGAGGTTCAGGCCAAGGTCGTTTAAAAGAATACCCGTGTAAAAAGTATCTGCAAGACTTGATAGGTGTGTTGACGAAATTGCTTCCTTTAAAATCTGTGTGGACGCTGTAAGACTATCATTGTAATAATAGGCATTGGCCAGACAACTTGCGGTTTGCAAAGCCAGGTTTGTTCCACTGTAATGTTTAGTTGTAAACGAGTGTAAGGTTCTGGCATAAATTAAAAGGGCTTCATTGCTTTCTTCCCAATTTTCACACGCAAAAATCCCCTGTTCGATGCTTTTTTCATTTTTTAGGACACGTGGCTTTTCTGTTGCAAGCAAGGGCATACTCCCCAACAAAATAATGATCAGTATCAAATGCTTACAAACAAAGTCATTGAATAGAAAAATACGCTTAAAACAAAAAGGCATGGGTTGAATTAGAGAATTCATCCTCGAAAATACAGAAAAATTAAAATAAATAAAAGATGATGAAAGGGTGAATCAAAAAAAAGGTGAAATTACCCATGCGAACCAATGATCATAAACCATGCAGTTCAGGCATTCAACATGAGCATGGCAACGTATATAATACAATTCCATTTGACATCCCACAGCATGGTGAGATATCCTATGTTTTTTGATGAGTTATCTCAGCCATCAAACTTTCGCCATGGACACAAAGTATGATAACTTTATATGACGGGGATGGAACAGAAGGTTAAAACGAAAGAACGGAAAGAAAGACAACATAATTTTTATAATTTAAACAGGATGAGCTCCTAAAATGAATGCGAACATCAAAACAACACATCTAAAACACCAGTAGAAACGCTGAGAAAAACAAATGAAGCATCACTTTTAAAACTGAATACAATGGAAAATCAAGTGGTATTAAAAACAACAATCAACGACATCCATGACTTTTATGTGGGCGTTTTAGGAGGAAAGATCACACGGCACTTCAAACTTGGAATTGATGCGTCTATGAAAGACCTGGACATCCCTCAATCACAGGAAGTTTATGAGCTAAAGTTACAGGATCAGGTGCTGGAACTTTGTCCTTATCCTGAGTTTGAGCAGGACAGTATGACATTTACGCATCTGAACTTTGGCAATGCCACAAAAGCCTATCAGAAAGCCCTAAAAAATAATTATTGGGCCAGTCACCGTGACATGAGCGGAAAAGAGCGTTATTTCATCAAAGACAAACACAACAATCTGTTTGAATTGGAGAATTAAACAGTGCTCCGGTAATAGTTGTTAACTTATCCGGGCTACCTGTAACTTTTATTCGCACAAATAAGGATTTGGAAAGGGAATCATCGCGCGCCACGCGTTAATCGTTATTCAACGCATCAGCGTTATCAGCCATCTTTTTTCAATCATCAAATTTTTAACTGCGCATCAATACAAAGCTGAAATTTTACAATATAAACCGTACAGACTTCGCTGAAGTTTTCTTTTAGACAGGTTACTTAGACTGAATGAAATAAATCTCTTCCATTCAGATAAGATTACAAGACTATGTGCTTAAATCATTAAAAATACAATCAATTAAATTGTATTTTTATATGTTAATTTAATTCCCGGAGAATGAATGCACCCCTTTCATGCATCGAGTGCAAAAAAAGCGCCAGGTGTTTCAACACATTAATACCCGCTGAATTAGAGTTCATCAACCAGAAAAAAATTCAGATTAGTTATCAGAAGGGTGAAACAATTTGCAAGCAAAACTCCTTTGCAACATCTGTTGTTTACATTGTGGATGGTCTGGCAAAACTATATCTGGAAAATACAAACAATAAATTTACCAACATTGCACTCTTAAGTTCTGCCAGTTTTATTGGTATCTCATCCATTTTTGGATCCAAAACCTACGCCTATTCGCTTGTTGCATTGAAGGAAACACATGTTTGCATGATTGACAAAAAGGGCATCCGAAAACTGATGAAACGGAATGCCACCTTTGCCACAGAGCTTATAAAACAATACTGTTTGCGAGAGAAAGAACTCTTTAATGTGATCAAAAGCATCAGTTACAAACAAATGCCCGGACGTCTGGCAGATGCCTTAATCAAACTCTCAAAAAAAGAAAATGCAGAAACATCCCTTTTCCCTTACTTATCAAGAAGAGACATTGCTGAGTTTGCCTGCATCTCGAAAGAAAGCACGATCAAACTACTCAATGAATTTAAGAATGAAGGCATCATCACAATCCATCAAAAAGAGATAGAAATTCTCAAGCCCGACAAATTGCTGGAGATAAGCAAGCTGGGCTAGTCAAATCATTCACAGTTAGCAATTTAAAATGCCTCTAACAAATCATCCTTCACACTTCTATTACGATCTGGATACCTGAAACCCTAACTGACTCACATTCATTTTAACAAAACGTGCCCTGTTATTTGGAGGATTCAATTTTAAAGTGTTTTTAATTCTTGCTGCGGCTTCCTGATCTTTGGCACATATGAGCATGTATCCACCACCTCCGGCACCAAGCAACTTATAACCAAGCGAATAATCCTTAACTGCATCAATGATCCGTTGAACATCCGGTGTGTTTGTTCCTGCATCAAGGGACAGGTTCAACTGCCAAGAATGACCAATCAATTTTCCGACAGCTTCAAAATCGTTGCGTTGAATTGCTTCTGCCGTTGTATAGGAATGTTGTTTAATCTCGTCTAATAGACTTAGACGATAACCTTCGTTTAGAAACATCCCACGCACAATATCTGCCAGGATATTCTTAGCGACACGGGTCACGCCAGTGTAATATAACAACCAGTTTCCCTTGGTTTTAACATCGGTAAAAATATGATCAGGCAACCAGTGTACGTTCATCACTTCCTGAGTACCAGGTTCTGATTCCAGTAACTTAATGCCCGGGAATACGCCACCATACTGATCCTGCCAACCTCCGCCTGTAGTCAACAATTGCTCCAATATTAAGGTGCGATGACTGATGGATTGCAAATCCCAGTTCAAAGAACAAAAATCCGATAAGGTCCCCAACACAGTTGCAGACAATACCGAGCTTGTTCCCAATCCTGACCCTTTAGGGATGGCAGCCAGCAGGGATATCTCAAAACCTCCCCCAAAAGCATCTAGTTGTTGTTCCAGCGAATCGAATTTCTCACCACAAAATTTAGGGTGAAAGCCGGCAAGACACAAAGCTGCTTTGGGAATAGAGAAAGCTGACCCAACCTCTTTATAGTTCCCTAATTCTTCAAAGCTGCTTATTTGTTCTGCAATACCAATATCAATGGATCGCAAAGTAATTTTCTTCTCACTGGAAAGGCGCACATAAACCTGTATAGGCGGTTGACCGTTCAACTCAACGGCCATGTTTAAAACACTTCCACCATTTTGCAGGCAATATGGTGGTGTATCTGACCAACCACCGGCCAGATCAAGCCTCACAGGACTTCTTCCCCAGATAATCTGATCGGAATAGATGTTAAGCTTCGGCACTGATGTATGATTGATGGAACGGACAATGGCATTCTGTAGAACCGAAAAGGCCTTTTGTTCTTCCGCCTTTCCATCGCCATTGCGCAGCGATTGAACCTCAGAGCGAAACATGTGATCCCTGAAACGGATCATCGGTGACTCCGACGCTTCTAATTCTACCGGCAAAGGTAAGTTCCCCTCTACCCATTCCTCACCAAGCTGCTTTAGGTTTGACTGGTAAAACACACTTCGTTTGTAGTTTTTGGCCAGAAAATGCAGATTCCCGAATCTGAATTTCTTTCGTTGCACCTGCAACCTCATGAGATTGGCATTGGCACTTATGTCGTCGGCTGAAAACCGTGTTGCCCTCTGCCAGGTACCTTGATGTGTTTCATCAGAGATATCCGTAATAAGCCAGTTAACGAATGCTTCAGTCATCTGATTTGCCTCAACAACCGGAAACAGTTTGGCAGATTGTATATCTGTTTTTTCGTCTAAACCTGATGCGTTAAAATGCAAGCCTTTATCTGACATCCATTTTATAAATGGCTTTCCCATCCAGGTTGTGGAAGAATCGCTTAAAGCACCCCGAAAACTATCTGTCATCCCATAAGGTCGAATACAATAACTGGTATCCCCCACAGGTACAATATCCAGACAAACACCCCCTTTAAGCTTCAATTTCCAGTTGTTTTCAGGCACCCCTGTAATAATGTGATTGTTTTGCAATGACCAGGATGAATGCACATGGCTGTTTTCAATCCAAATATTATGTTGTTCACTTGTCCAGTTGACGGAAGTGTCTGCATTTTGTACAAATACTGACGGATGCACTTTCACCCGGTTATGCCAGATAGCCCTTTGGTCTTTTATCCTGTTTTGAATTTTTTCCGTAGAGCTAATTAATTCACCGGATGTACCGTAATGGTAAAATTCACCTTTATTCAAAGGGACAATGGCAACAGATAAATCATTTATCTCTTTATCTATATCGGAAGGCGAGGTCCCCAGGGCAGTACCAAACGTACTGTAAAGATCATAATAATCAGGGATTCCATTTTTAAAGGATCCGTTTTGCCATCCACTTTTTTTCATCAGTAAGTTAACCGCCCGATCACTCAGGACCCACACACCGATATCCATCATAAACAGATGCGTTTCGGCAAAGGATTCAATCTTTTGATGTGATGGTTTTTGGAGCATGAAATCCAGCTGATGCGGATTGCTGCGGGGTGTAAAAAAAACGCCATGACGCGAAGCCAGATGAGGATCCACCCAAATCCCCAGACATACAACATCGGCATCAGGAAGGGCAACATTCGGTTCCCCTGATAAAATCATCACATCGCCACTCGCAATTAAGGTGTTTTGGCTGGGCGATGTATTGTTCATGAGTTTTTCCAGTAAGGGTAACTGCAAATCCAACAAGGTTTGATTTAAACTTTGACCGCGGCTCCATCTGAATACAGGAATGGGTGTAAGAATTTTACCGGATGGCGCATAAGCTGGCAAACGGCGACTTTGCCCTCCGGCATGAATTATAATCTTCTTATCTTTTCCAAGGTATCGATCAAAATCATCATGTTTTTTTGAGTGTTCTGCCAGCAGAAAAGAAGTACCTCCACCCGACCCGATTTTATTCCCTGGGGGATCAGAAGCGACAAACCAGTTGTCCGTTGTATGATGTGTGATTTGATGAAATGCGTTTACTAAATTTTCAGGCAATGATAAAAGATACTGCATACTTTTGGTATTGAATGGGTTAATACTTGTACATTTCCGTTCGTAACAGAGTTCACAGCAAAAATAGAGATATAAAATCAATTTACGAATACAAATTGTATAACAGCCTAAGGTTTATTTCCGTTCAAAATAAATTATTGACTCATATTGCATGACCGTTTGTACATCGAAAAAAGAGCTTATGAATTTTTACAAGGACTTTTCTAAAACACTTTCAATGCCACATGGTGACAAATGATGATACAAAAACGCTCAAAAGTTTTGTCAACTGTAACAGACATTCACAAACATAAAACATGAAAACTACCTAAACCCGGCAAATGAGTTGTGTGTTTGTGCATTGCTTTATACTTACTTTGTTATAAAATCTTAAGAGCTACAATATTTAAAAGTCCCTATCCGTTTAACCATCTAAAATTAGTACCTTTGCCGTGCAAAAATCATAGTCAAATACAATGAAAGCAATCAAAGCATTATTTTTACTGCTCATCCTTGCACTGCCTGCATTTTCACAAAATCCCATCTCCAAAGAGCTTCCACTGAACGACTTTGAAAAGGGAAAGGCATTGTATGAGAATAAGCAATACAGTTCTGCCATTGTTCATCTGGAGAAATACCTTGCAACAGAAGCAGATTCTGAGGGAAAATCAATTGAAGCAAATTTCTACATTTATGTTTCCAATCTAAAGCTAAACCGATCTGCTGCAGGGGCTGAATTAACAGACTTTGCTGAACGCAACAAAGAGAGTTACTACGCCAATCAGGCCTGGTTTGAGCTGGCACTTCATGTTTATAAAAGCCGGAATTACAAATACACACTGTACCTTTTCAACAAGGTAAAAGAAGATAAGCTGCGTGAAAATCAGCGTGACGAATACCTATTTAAAAAAGGGTATTGCCTTATTCAGGTAAAACATTTCTCTGAGGCAGAAGATTTACTGTATGAGGTTAAAAACGGAGGCAGTATGTACCGTGAAGCTGCCACCTATTATTATGCACACATCCAATATGAGGAAGGGAACTATCAAACTGCTTTGGCTGATTTCCTAACACTTGAAAAAAATCCTGCTTACAGTGAAATCATACCATTTTATCTCACCCAGCTTTACCATGAGCAAAAGGACTATGACAAAGTTCTCACCTACGGTCCCAATTTGATTGCAGGAACACCAAGCAACCGCACCTGGGAAATTGCACGAATTGTAGGGGACGCATATTATGCGCTTGAAAATTACGAAAAAGCGGTTGAATACCTGGAGATCTATAAAACCAAAACGAAGAAAATCTCCAGAAACGACATATATCATCTCGGATTGGCCTATTACAAACTTGGCAAGTTTGATGAAGCAGCAGTTGCCCTTTCACAGATTGCAACAGTTGAAGATGAACTTACTCAGAACACCTATGGATATCTGGCGGATTGTTACTTGAAACTCAATGACAAAAACAGAGCCAGAATGTCTTTTGAAGCTGCATCCAAATTAGATTTTGATAAAACACTTCAGGAAGAAGCACTTTATAATTTTGCAAAACTCACCTACGAAACAGCCTACTCACCTTTTAACGAAATCATCACAGCCTTTGAAGATTTCCTGGTTAAATTCCCGGAATCACAATACAGGGATGAGGTGTATGACTTATTGGCCAACGTATTTATGACCACCCAGAATTATGAACGGGCTTATCAATCCATTTTAAAGATTCATTCAAAAGACAGCCGGGTAAAGAAAGCCATGCAACGCGTTGCTTACTATCGGGCCATTGAACTATTTGCAGACAACAAACACGAGCAATCAATTAAATATTTTGATGTTTCTCTGGATAACGGACAATACGACAACGCCTTAAAATCTTCTGCTTACTATTGGAGGGGTGAGGCATATTATCGCCTTGGCAATTACGATCAGGCACTGAGTGATTTAAATCAGTTTATTACCCTGCCGGGCGCCTACAAACAAAAGGAGTTTGCAATGGCACACTACAACATGGGCTATGCATTTTTCAAGAAAAAGAATTACAGTGCAGCCATCAACTGGTTTCGGAAATTTGCTTCCATTGGCAAAAACGAGGCCCCTGATTTATTGGTTGATGCCAATAACCGGACCGCAGATTGTTATTTTCTAAAACGGGACTTTGCCAATGCTGAGAAATTCTATAACAATGCAGTCGTTACAGGTGGCAATGCTGCAGATTATTCCCTGTTTAAAAAAGCATACAGCCATGGCTTGATGAAAGAATACCGGAAAAAGACCATCGACCTAAAGACGCTATTGGAGCAATACCCGCAAAGCACCTACTGCGATGATGCCTGGTTTGAACTTGGAAAAACATGGACCACCCTTGGAAATCCAGAGAACGCTATTAAAAGTTATCAAACATTGATTGAGCAATATCCTCAAAGCAGTTATGCCCCCAAGGGAATGCTAAACATGGCGCTTTCCTACTATAACAGCGGACAGGCTAATGAAGCCTCTAAAGTGTACAAGTCAATTGTTGCCAAATATGCAGGAACACCTGAATCGAAAACAGCACTGGCAAGTTTGAAAAACATTTCGGTGGATCAAAACAGCGTGGATGAATACATCGAGTACACCAAATCCATCGGTGGATTTGCAAAACTGAAGATCAGCGAAGAAGACTCACTCACCTACACTGCTGCTGAAAAGCTTTATATGACGGGTAACATTGATGATTCAAAACGTTATTTCGAGAATTACCTGACGAAATTCCCAAATGGTGGCTATTTGATCAATTCACATTTCTATCTGGCTGATTGTCTTGTCAGAAAAGGTGAGGATTCAGAAGCCATCCCACATTTGAAGTTCATTGCTTCGCAAGCCAGGAATATGTTCACCGAGGAAGCGCTCATTGCACTGGCAGAGATAAATTATCAAAATAACGCTTTTCAGGAAGCACTTGAGGCATACACCCAACTGCTTTCGCTGGCAGAAATGCAGGAAAATATTCTCAAAAGTAAAATCGGTATTCTTCGTTGTAACTATAACCTTGAAAATGCCGGCGCCACCATACTAGCATCCAATGATCTGGCCAAAGAGTTGAATCTAAGTCCGGAATTAAAACGGGAAGCACTTTACAAAAAAGCGAAATCATTTTTATTGCTGGACAACAATACTGCTGCAAAAGAAAGCTTCACCCTCCTGGCAAACGATACGCACACAAGCGAAGGGGCAGAAGCCAAATATCAAATTGCAGCCATTTATTACAAGCTTGGAAAAACGACGGATGCAGAAAATGAGGTCTTTGATTTCATCAGTAAAAACACGCCTCATCAATACTGGCTCGCAAAGGCTTTCGTTCTGCTATCCCGCATTTATCTTGACAAAGGAGATGCCTTCCAGGCCAAACAATATTTATTAAGTGTGAAAGACAATTACACAGGACAGGATGATGTTTCCGAAGAGATGCAACACCTACTGGCGCTGATTCTTCAAAAAGAAGAACAGCAAGCTGCAGATGACAGAGATTCATTGGATCAATATTTTATTAAAACCGATACAATAAGTAATTAATAATCAAAGATTTTTCGCAACATGAGAACCACAGTGCTCACCATTGTTTCATTTTTTGCACTTGCCTTCGGAACGAAAGCACAGAGCGATACATTGCTTAACAAGGACGTTATTGTTGTTAGAGAATACAATCCGATCATTTCGGATGCCAATAAAATTGTGAAGCTTCCAACACTGGAGAAACAGGAAGAGTTTACGCCTGAATTCACTTATTCTATATTCAACAAACCACTCAATACTGCCTTTGAAATAGATCCAATCACACCCGCATCACTGGGACGTGAGCCCGTATTGGAAACAAAACAAAACTATGCCTCCTTTGGCATCGGTAACTTCCCAAATTTTAATGGCGAATTGTTCTACAATGCATTTTCTTCGTCCCGGCACAACCTATCATTCCTTTACAAGCACAACTCTTCATGGGGTGATGTAACGCTGCCGGATGACACCAAATCGTTTGCACAATATGCGATCAATGAAGCCCTGTTATCCTATGATCGCTTTTACGATCGTTCCTATCTCTCAGCTAATTTCTCATTTAAAGACATGGCTTATCGCTACTACGGATACGAAACCACCAGTGGTGATGATGATCTGTATTTATTTAAAGAGTGGGATCCGACCGACTCCATCGCTTTGGGAGACATCCATAATGAAACACGGGCAGGATATACCAACTACAATGTAAATTTCACCTTTGGAACGCTGGCCAGCAATTATGAGGAGCTGGCCTATAAAATCCATGTGAACTACGATAACTTTTCAACCAGATTTAATTTATCTGACAACGCCATTGCATTGAATGGATTTTTATCCTATCCCATGGATAACAAAACCTTTGGAGCAGATCTTGACGGAGAATATCACTTTTACAAGCTCCCCTCTGACACCCTAAGAGTATGGGATCAGGCTGATTTTCTTGACCTTGAGTTAACCCCCTTCTTTAAATGGAAGGCATCTACATGGGATGTAAAAGCAGGCATTGGAATAAACTTTTTTGCGGAGGAGAGTTCAAAAACTAAAGCGTACATTGTTCCTGATATTCGATTCAATTACAACATTATAGAAAAGTATTTCACATC
>JBFHER010000127.1:0-10696 GCA_041584055.1 Bacteroidales bacterium | reverse complement strand
GGAATATTGCTCAAAGCCAATTGTGGTTTATAAATATAAATATGCGTAGGAAGTGATCTTTTTTTACCTGAAAGTTTTGCCAAAACTGGTTCAATTGAGGCAACTTGTGCCTTTGAATTTTCGATGCCAGGTGTTTCCGCCAGGATGGTTTCATGCGGATGACTTACGGCTTGATCTTTTGTATTTATATCTCTGACAGAAGTAACCGGCATTTCTATTGTAGCCTGATCATTGCTGATTTGAGCCTCAGGAGCTGTGATGTGATAGCTTAAGTTCCGTGCTGTGTATCTATCGTTTAAGTTTGTTTGATGTTCAATGGTTCCGACAACCAATAAGCCCAAGAGGATTGCTGCCGCTATGGTGGCCACTTGTGGCAAATACAACCAGACAATTGCTTTTTTGTACAAGAATTTTTTATCCTTGAAAACAATGGACGGGTCAGGATTTAGTTTTGTGGATTTAAAGAGTAACCACGTCTTCTTCCGATCCGGGTTGACAGCAATGAAATTCTGCAATTCATGCGCATCTTTTTCATTCAGATCCTTTTCTAAACTGGCAATGCAAGCATTGTTAAAGAGTTGCTCATCCTCTAAGAAAGTGTGCTTTAATTGTGATTTTTGATCATAAGAAACCGTATCCGCCACGAGTTTAATTCCTCCAACAGCATCCAATTCCTCCTTCAGGTCTGGATTGTTCTGCAGAAAGCGTTGCAATTCGGCTTCTTCCTGCTGCGTCAAACGACCATCAAGATAATCTATAAATACGATTTCATAATTTTCTCTGCTTATCATCACCTTTAAATTAAAACATCCACAGCACCAATGTATTCCTTAAGCGCAAGTCTTGCTCTGTAAATAGTTATTTTCACCTGTCCTTCATTCAAATTAAGTATGTCTCCAATTTCCTGATAGGAGTACCCTTCATAATCTCTCAACAACACAGCCGAACGCTGCTTCTCGTTCAAGGTGGTCAACGCTTTGTCCAACACTTCTTTAAGATCGTTGTAACCGGATTCTATTCCCTGTTCCGGCATTTGATCAGGAAACGACTGTCGAACGTGTTTTCGTTTAAAATCAATGACCGAATTGTATGACGTTCGATAAAGCCATGCTCCTGCTTTTTCGGGATCAACATCATGCCTTCTGTTCCACAACTTTTCAAAGCTGTCCTGAACAATGTCTCTGGAACCATCTTCATCTCTCATGGTCTTCAAAACATAACGGAACAAACGATCACTGTATTGATCAACAATTGTATTAAATTCTTTAACGTTCAAAATTTATCTCTTTCCAATTGCAAGACGAATGATTAATTTAAAAGTTACATCAAATTGAGTCTTTTTTTTTGAAATGGCAAAATTAATGCCATTGGCGAGACAACAATTCACCGGAAGACAGGGTGAAAAGATCTTTGTTTTACGTTTTTAATCGGGCTACTTTATCCAAAAAAATCAATCTTCTACCATCGGTCCCCCCGATCTCCTTATTTTTCGTATATTTATTTTTAATTTCTGGAACATGGGTAAAATTAAAGAACAGCTATACGAGATCATTTTTGAAGCGGACACCAAAGAGGGCAGGGTGTTTGATGTTAGTTTGTTGATTGTGATATTGATAAGTGTTGTCCTGGTGTTGTTGGAGAGTATGCCGATGTTGCAGAAGCGTTTTGGCACTGAATTAAAATATGCTGAATGGGGCATCACCATTATTTTTACGATTGAATATATTTTACGTATCATTATTATTCAAAAACCATTTAAATATATATTTAGTTTTTATGGGATCATTGATTTTCTATCCGTTATTCCTACTTACCTAAGTCTTGTAATCCTCGGTTCTCAGAGTTTAATAGTAATTCGTCTTTTGCGTTTGCTGCGCGTGTTCAGGATATTAAAACTAACAAGGTATTCTCAGGCGGGTCGTGTTTTGGCCCGGGCCATCTGGGCCAGCAGGGCTAAAATAAGTGTTTTTATATTTTTTGTGATTATTCTTGTGGTTATCATAGGAACCGTCATGTATCTGGTGGAAGGAGAAAATCATGGCTTTACAAGCATCCCTAAAGGAATATATTGGGCAATAGTAACACTAACAACCGTTGGATATGGCGATATAAGTCCGGAAACGTCTTTAGGGCAGTTTATTGCAAGTCTGGTAATGATTATGGGATATGCCATAATCGCTGTGCCTACAGGAATTATAACAGCAGAGATCATTAACCCAAGCAAAAAAACAAATACACAGGTATGCCCGAATTGTTTAACAGAAGGACATGATGATGACGCGGTTTTTTGTAAAAAGTGTGGATCACGAATGAATAAGGAAATAAAATGAAAAAGGTAATCTCAACATCAAAAGCTCCACAGGCTGTGGGGCCTTACAGTCAGGCCATTGAGGCCAACGGCATGGTATTTGTATCTGGTCAGATTGCACTGGATCCCGCATCAGGAACCATTGTGGAAGGTGGTATAGAAGCACAGACAGAACAGGTGATGAATAACCTGAAAGCAGTACTGGAAGCAGCTGGATGTACCTTGACTGATGTGGTAAAATGCACATGCCTTTTATCTGATATGGATAACTTTAAGGCAATGAATGGCATTTATGCATCTTACTTTCAAAAGGATCCACCTGCCAGAGCTGCATTTGCGGTTAAAACGCTTCCCTTGAACGTATTGGTAGAGATCGATGCCATTGCGGTGAAAGATTAGTCCCGACCGTCTCTAAATAGCCGCCAGCGGCAAAATAACCCGAAACGTGGTTCCCTTATTGATTTCAGAACTGCGTACAAAGATTTTTCCCTTATGATAGTTCTCAACAATGCGCTGAGTCAGGGATAATCCAAGTCCCCAGCCTCTTGTTTTTGTTGTAAAGCCGGGATTGAATATTGTTTTATATTTTGCTTTCGGAATCCCTTTTCCAGAATCGGTAAAATCCATCTGTACGTTTTGATCTGTCTTTTCAATGTCAATCTGGATACTTCCCTTTCCTGCCATAGCATCCACAGCGTTTTTACACAGGTTTTCTATCACCCACTCAAACAACGCATGGTTGGCCATTATCACGATATCATCGGATCCGGAAAAATTTAAATTAAAGATTACCTTTTTAGATACCCTTCGTTTCATATATTCGATGGCATCCGTCAGCAAAGGTTTCAATGGCAATGGTTCCAAATCCGGTTGAGATCCTATCTTTGAAAAACGTTCCGCAACCATCCTTAAACGATTCACATCTTTTTCCATATGACCAATCATCTCTTCATCAGCCTGTCCGGTCTTTATGAGCTCTGTCCATGCAAGCAGGGATGAGATTGGTGTTCCGAGTTGATGTGCTGTTTCCTTTGATAATCCTACCCAAACCTGATTTTCTTCAGCTTTTTTGGAGAATGAGAAGGCAAAAAATGCAACGAGGAAAAAGAAGGTAATAATCCCTAGCTGTACATAAGGGAAATAAGCCAATCGTTGTAACAGGATTGAATCACCATAGTAGAGGTAATAGGTTGTTACAAACTGCTGTTGACGCCCCTGTTCATCCATTACCAGATTCCCTTCGGAGTCAGTGATGTCAGTGGTTATTACAAGTGTGTTTGTATCGTGTTGTTCCTTGAACAGTTCTAGTTTCTTTTGCAGGTATTCATCCACATTCTTTTTTGGCAAATCCAGGTTGTTGTAATTGGCAATGCTGTCATGGTCATCGGTAATGATCAGTGGGATGGTTGTGTTGGACGAAATGACATCAATAAAAAAGCTGTTTGTGTTTTCACTGGAGGCCATGATTTGATATGCTTCCGCCCAGATATCCATCCTTTTTTGTTCTTCCTGAGATAAATCTTTGGCGAGTTTATTAGAAAACACAATGGATGCCATAACAATAATAGAGGCAAAGGCCAGCATGATCAATTTAAAACGTGATTTCTTATCGTAAAAGTTGTTCATTCAATTTCCGGTTTAATACATACGTTTTAAAACGAAGTTTCCCTGTATTTAGTATCACCCGGGTCTTCTAAAATACTTAAATAGCTTTTATATCTACTAAAGGATATGGCGCCGGATTCAACAGCTTCTTTCACTGCACATCCGGGTTCATGGGTGTGAAGACAGTTGTGGAACTTGCATTTTTTTGCAATCTCAAAAATTTCAGGGAAGAAGTGATAAATCTCTTCCTTCGCCATGTCAATCGTGCCGAAACCTCTTATTCCAGGTGTATCGATGATGTATCCACCAAAGGGGAGGGCGTGCATTTCAGAGAAGGTTGTGGTGTGCTTGCCTGTTTGATGTGACTCCGAAATATCAGATGTTTTCAGGTTGAGCGAAGGTGCTATGGCATTAATAAGCGACGATTTTCCCACACCGCTGTGACCGGCAATGATTGAGATTTTATTTTTTAAGAGGGCTTCAAACTGATCGAGATGAATCCCTTTTTTTGCAGATGTAAAGATGCATTTATAACCAATGTCATCATAAGTAGCCAGCCATTCAGCCAGGGTTTCCTTGTCCTCGTCACCGTATTTATCCAGCTTGTTAAACACAAGCACCGCCGGGATGTCGTATGATTCTGCGGACGATAGAAAACGATCAATGAAAACGGTGGATGTAAATGGGAAATTAACCGTGGCAACCAAGACAGCCTGATCTACATTGGCTGCCATGATGTGCGACTTCTTGGAAAGATTGGAGGCTTTTCTGACAATGATATTTTTACGGGGAATTATTTTCTGAATGCTGCCGGTACCATCAGGCTCCAGCTTGTAGTTCACACGATCTCCAACCGCCAGCGGATTCGTGCTTCTGATTCCGGAAATTCGAAACTTGCCCTTGATCCGGCATTGTATGATTACTTCCGCCTGATTTTTAACAGCGTACCAGCTTCCTGTGTTTTTTATTATTATTCCCTGATCCAACAACTTAGTTTTGCTCAAAAGTAACCAACAGGAAATGTTTTTACAACACTATTTGGGTAATTCTGATAACCAGCGCTCCGGATCCGGATGATTTGTTGCTTTTAAGACTTTCTTCACAAGAATTAAGTAGGCATTTAATGAGGGAAGTCCTTTTCGTTTTAGTTCTTCCGTATCACTTGTATTTGCGCCAATATACATCTGTTTTAATTCAACCAGTCGTTTGAACGCAATGTCGTATCCTTTTTTCTCAAAGGCTGTTCTTGCAAATTGAAATAACATTTCCGGAATGCTTAACTGATGCATATAGCCGGAAAGCGTTTTTGCCATGTATATGTTCTGAAACGCTTTGTTGGCTTTTTCAACCTGGTTCTTTTTTGCATAGCACATGGCCATATTAAACCAGTCGTTCTTATAATTCCCAAGATGGATGGCTTTCTCCATGGCGAAGATCGCCAGATCGTAAACACGCATCTTGTAATAGCTTAAGCCTTCCAGTCGTTTGGCTTCAATCAGCATCTCTGTGTCACCTGATTTAACTTTTCTGGCAAGCTTGATGGCACGTTCGTAGGATTTCTGGGTGTACCTTTTCCACCCTTTTTTTAAATAGTATCTTTCAAACATATTTTTTGGGTAACTTCATTTTACAATAAGACAGGTTGTGGATTAAAAACACTTAAAGTTAATGTAAATTTTAATACAAAAGAAAAAAATTGTTTCAAACTAATAAACGCTTTCCAGGAACTTTTGTTTTTTGCAGAAGCAAAAAGTATATTGTGTGATAATCCATAGAAATGAACACAGAAAAGCCAAACATTTATTATTACAATCCAAGCTGTGAAATGGCTGTAGGTAACGGTTTGCCGCATTATCAGGCACCTGCGCTTGTATCTCAATTGGAGAAGGATCTTTCTTTTCTGATGGTTTATTTATCAAAGCCGGAAGACTGGGTACTGCTTGCTGCAAATCTTTCTGATACGTTTAGAACGTCAATTCAAAAGGCTGGTTTTATACTCCCGCAATTGATCGACGCAGAACAATTTTTCTTTTCTGAGAAGTATCTGAAAGCAAAAAAACAGTCTTTTGAACCCTGGGGGATCAGTCCAGTGGTTCTGAACAAGGTTAAACCTCACTTTTCTTCCTTTTGCCGGGATTACAGGAATTCAAATATGTCGGTGTGGAAAGCGTCTTTCCGTCAATTTTTTAGCAGGGAAACATCCCTTAACATCCTGACACAGGTGCTAAATAAGAACCCTAAGGGCAATCTTTTACCGACCAGCAATATTCCAAAAGTTTGCGGCTCCATTGAACATGTGGAAATGGAACTTAAACGCCACCAGAAAATAATTCTTAAAGCGCCCTGGAGCAGTTCTGGCAGAGGGGCGTTATTTTTGAACGAACCGCGCTTGAATAATTCCAACAGGCAATGGATTCAGGGAATAGTAAAAGCTCAGGGTTTTATAATGGCAGAGCCTTTGTTGAATAATCGATTGGACTTTTCTTTTCATTTTAAGGTCGGTGACGGGGGGATTGACTTTCTGGGAACCACATGTTTTAAAACCAATCAAAGAGGACAATATGTAGGCAGTTATCTGGAGGCTTATCCTGAATTTGTTACCCGTGAATTTGGTGCGTATTATAATTCGCAGATTTTAAAAGAGCTCAGTGCCCAACTTCAGCAGGCATTACAGGAACATCAATTATCAAGGGAATACAGAGGTGTTTTAGGCATTGATGCAATGTTGTGCATGGATGAAAATGATCAGTTTTATATTCATCCCTGTGTTGAAATCAACCTGCGTTATAACATGGGAACCATTACCCTGGCTTTGCGTGATATGTTTCCCGAATCAAAGGGGTTTTGGAAGACCGTTTATGCGCCTAAGGGACAACTTATAAACATTGAAAAACAACTGAAAAATGATTATCCTCCGGTTTTCGCAGAAGGGAGACTTAAATCCGGGTTTCTTCCATTAACGCCCATGGAAGAGGGGGTGAAATTTGCCTCATTTTTGATGCTCAATACAAATGCAAACATTGTATGACCTGAAATCATGGACTGCAGCATGTGACGATTGAAATTTTATATTCTCAATTTTTATATTTCATGCGTTGTTAGCTGTTAATCTTATACTTATAAGCGCGTAAATTGGGTTTGGGAAGCAATATACACTGCCAGCTAAACACTATTGAATACAATATAACTTACTCACTACTGAAAATAAATCCGCTTCTGGGAATCGTATTTATTGAAAGGGATGGATCATCGGCCAGGTATTTCCTTAATTTGGTGATGTAAACGTCCATGCTCCGCCCATTGAAATAATCGTTTTCACCCCATAACTTCTCAAGCGCAAGACTTCTTGGCAATAAACTGTTTTTGTATTCAACCAGCAGCTTTAACAAATCACCTTCTCGTGGTGATAAGCGCTTTTTGTCCTGTCCGTATCTAAGTTCACGTAACTTAGTGTTGTATTCGTATTTTCCGATTTGAAGCACAGTGGTTGTCTCTTGTTTCAGTCCCTGGTTGCGTTTCAAAATGGCTTCCAGCTTGCAGAGAAGGACTTCTGTGTCGAACGGCTTGGCAATGTAATCATCTGCCCCGGATTTGTAGCCTTTCAGTACATCTTCCTTTAAGGATTTTGCGGTCATAAAAACAAAGGGCAGCGCTGCTTCCAGCGATCGGATATGTGCTGCAATCTGGAAGCCATCAGCATTGGGCAGCATTACATCCAGTATCGCAATGTCGTATTGTTTGGCATTAAATTTACGGATGGCTTCATTGCCGTCTGAAAACCAATCAACCTGGTAATCATGAAGCTCAAGAAATGTTTTAAGGACACTTCCAAAGGGAAGATCATCTTCCACGAAAAACAAACGTTTTTGTACCAACTTATCCATGATCGTAAGGTAAGTAAATAGTAAATGTTGAACCTTCTCCCGGTTTGCTCTTTACATCAATTCTGCCATGGTGCATTTCTATGACTGTCTTTACATAACTAAGTCCCAGTCCGAAACCCTTGATGTTGTGGATATTTCCGGTTGGTTGACGATAGAAGGTTTCAAATATTTTAGATTGAACCTGCTTGCTCATTCCCATTCCATGATCAATTACTGAAAGAAGAATAAATTGAGATTCTCCTTTTGAACACACCTTGATATAAGGTGAGTCAGGTGAGTATTTTATGGCATTGTCAAAAATATTCTGCATCGCATTATAAAGATGCGTCGCGTCGGCCGCAACAAAGGGATTTTCTGCCTGTAAATCCAGTTCGATACGTCCGTTGCTGGATTCTGTTCGTAAGCGCAGGTTTTCTGTTAGTTCTTCCAATAAAGCATGAAAATTCACGGGTGCAAACTTAAATTCAGTTTCCCTGTGTTCCATTCTTGCGACACTTAGTATTTTTTCAACATGTCCGTTCATGCGCTGATTTTCTGCTTTGATAATGCCTGCATATTCTTTGAGCATTTCTTTGTTCCCGATGACTTTTTCATTTGTTAATGTATCCACGGCAACCCCGATCGTGGCAATTGGTGTTTTAAACTCATGCGTCATGTTATTAATGAAATCGGATTTGACATCCGATATTTTTTTCTGTTTTAAAATGAAATGAATGCTTAACCAAAATGCGGTCAAAATAAAAAAACTGAAAATTAGAGAGGCAATCAACATGCCTGCCATCGATTTGTACAGAAATGTACGCTTGTCTGGAAATGTAGCTGAAATATAAGCATTTTTTAAAAAAATGTCATTGGGATAAAGTTGGGTCAGATAAGGAGATTGTAGGAATAAGCTGCTGTCGTTTATAGCCTTAGAGCTAGCTGTAATACTGTCGTCCTGTATAAGTGCAAAGATTGCATTGGTTTCAATCTTATTTTCATTAAAGCCTTTAATCAAAAGTTCGTGTAAGCCATCAAAAGGGATTTCACGTTTCTCATCAGTAATTAATATTTCATCCACCATTTTACGGGCCACCCAGTTTATTTTTTTCTCTTTTCCTTTCAGTCGCTCAATGATCACATGCCTTGCTTCATTGTCATTTATCTCAATGCTATGTTCAAAATAACTCGTTTCCGGCGTTTTCTTATTATTTGAATCCGGTTCTACATTGTTTAACTCCTCATTTGTGACTTTCTTTTTGCGGAAAGTGATATTTCTGAAAGAATCTCTCTTTTCAATCAAAATTTGGTTTCTATCAATATGTATAATATGTTCCGAATTGTCACTGCTTTTTGGCCGGTCACCGAAAAAAGAGGTCGCGATCGTGTCCGGAATTTTATTCTTAACAACATTCACCAAAGAATCCATGTATTCCTGTGTTGGAACAGGTGGTGGTGGGGGAGGTGAAATGTCTCCATGTGCGAAAAAACGTACATAATCCAGGGTTTCAATTTTTTCAGCACTTTCACTCATCACTTTCTTGACCGTATTATCGAATTGTTCATTTCGGATTGCAACAGCCTGCCTGATCCAGATAATCTGAACCACTACGATGCCCATGAGCGAGAGAGCCATAAAAACGATGAGTATGTTTATGTTGCCTTTTTTCAAACCCGTTATATTGTATTTACATGTCAAAAGTATGAATTTTTATGATTGTGTTTGTGACTTTAACAAATCCTTAACCGGTATTAACTGAGCGCTAACAACTTCCTGTATAAAAGTGCTTTACATTTGACACGGAAATACAAACAGTTTAAATTCAGTCATGATGCGAAAAGATTCTTTACAAAATATGAAACTGGTGCATGTGTCAGTTTGCAATGTACAGGTCTTTCGTTTTTATGCAAAACTAAAATTCAACGTTATGAAAAAACTTTTTGCAATTATTGCTGCACTGGTGCTGGTGGCCTTAGTGATCGATTTACAAGCCCAAAACGAACGCAAAAAAGAAATTAAAAAGGTCATCGTAAATGATGAGGGAGAAGTGACTACAACAACAGACACCATCGAGATGGATGTTGACTTTAAAATGGCAGATGAAGATGGCCTGCGAGTGCTTAAATTCAATGGGGATTCACTCATTAAGTTTAAGATGGGGGATGGTGAACATTTTGTTTGGGTTGATGAGGATACACATAATCAGGTTATAATTAAACGATTGCATCATGGGGATTCCGACAATGTGGATGTGATGATTGAAAGAATCATCGGTGAAAACGAAGATTCTCTGGAACAAGAAGTGAAAGTACACCTGCAAAAACTTAAAGGAGACTCAAATCATCGTGTGTTTTTTGGAGATGAATTAATGGTTCCTCCGCCACCGCCGCCTGTTCCAGGATTGACATTCAGAAAATTCAACCGTACCGTTGATCCCCTGCAAGAAGTGCTGGATGACCCGGAATATGAAGTGATCAGATTTGAGAAAAAAATCAAAAAGGGGATTGAGTTCATTGAAATTGAACGTAAGAAAAAATAATCATCAATCATGAATCAAACCTGAAGTATCAAATTTATATTTCTAACAAATTGTTAAAAACCCAAACTGCTATGGCCAAGTATGTGTAAAATGTTTTTTATCTTTAAATGCTATATCTCACTCTAAATCATTTTATAGATGAAACATTATTTGAAGATCTCTTTGCTTTTTGTGTTAATTGTCATAGCCTTAACTGATTGCGCAAAAAAAGAATCAAAAACAAGCGCAGAAGATCTGGTGGTCAATGCGGGATTCCGGGAATTTGTGAAGGCATATACAACAGGGACAGTGAAATCCCGCACAAAAATTCGCATAGATCTGTCGGAAGCAGCAAAACAGGAAGTGACATCCGGAGATAAAGTTGATGACAAATTGTTCAG
>JBFHER010000126.1:0-10749 GCA_041584055.1 Bacteroidales bacterium | reverse complement strand
GTATCGGTTATCACTATTGGTACAGGAGACTGATGTATTGCCTGATTTAGTTTTAATATTTCGGTTTCAGCTTTTTTTGACTCCGTGATATCTCTCACCGTTATTAATATACATGTTTCGTTTTTGTATTCAATCACTTTTCCTCTTACATCTGAGTTAAATGAAGAGCCGTCTTTTCTTCTATCTTCCGAATGAATTTGATAAAAGCCGTTTTTTAAAACCTTATCTACAAATAATTTCTTACCATTACGGTGTTTGTTTTCAACAACCATTTCAGAATTATTAATATTGATTTTTAACAATTCTGAAATTGAAAACCCATACAGGTCGGCTGCTGATTTATTGACTTCAATGATGTTACCAGCTTTATCCATAATCATCATGCCATCATTTACCGTATCAAAAATGGTTCTCAGATGTTGCTCGCTTAATCTTAAATTTTCATAGGCATTTTCTGTCTCGGTGATGTCCATATGTGCACCGAACATGCGTACAACTTTACCATCAACAATTGTAGATGATGCTTTTGAGTGTATCCATCGGTAACTGCCATCCTTGTGGCGAAGTCGGAACTTAGCGTTAAAATATTTGCCTGCATTCGATAAAAAATCATCAACGGTTTTAAGCATTCTCGTGAGATCGTCCGGGTGCAGACGATCTTGCCAGGAAGCAAAGGTGTTAGGTAATTCATTGTCCTTGTAACCCAATTGCTTTTTCCAAATTGGGGAAAGATATAAATCATTCGTCTCTATATCCCAGTCCCATATGCCGGTATTGGAAGCTTCGTTGGTAATTTCAAATCGTGTTTTTGCTTTTTGAATTTCAATCTGAGCTTCCTTTGAGAAAGTGACATCCTTAAAAAGCGCCACGAAGTGATTTTTTAAAGTGCTATATGCTACGACATCAAAATATTTGCCCAATTCTTTTGAGAAATGGGTGATATGCATCGGTTTTTGGGACTGCACAACGTCAGCATATTTTTTTAGCCAGAAATCATCGAATGATGGAAGTGTTTCACGCACGGACTTTCCGATGATCGATTCTTTTTTTAGTCCGGTCATATTCTCAAAAGCGTCATTTATCTCCAGAAATTCGTAATCCACTGCATTGCCCTGTTCGTCGAAAATCATTCGGTGCAAAGCAAAAGCGTCAGGCATTAACTGAATTAAACTTTGATAATGTTTTTTGTTGAGATCTAGCTTGTTTTGAACCTTTTTAAGGTTTGTAATGTCCACAAAGGTAATTACTACGCCATTGATACTTTTTTCATTCGTAATAAAAGGGAGGATTTTCCTGAGAAAATATTGACCATCATTGGTTGAGATCTCCTTCTCGATAGAGGAGAGATTGCTGATTACACTTTTAATGTCTTCAAGCAGGTCTGATCTTGTGTCGCCAGAGAAGTTAAAGGCATAGCTTGTGATGGGTCTTCCGATGTCGCTTGACTCAAGTTGCAGCAGCTTTTTTAGTGCCGGCGTGAACTTTCTGATTCGAAATTCCATATCCACGAACAGTGTTCCAATATCAGTGCTGTTAAGTAAGTTTGATATGTCATTGTTAAGATCATTCAAGGATTTATTTTTATCCTGCAACTCTGCATTAAGTGTGTATAACTCTTCATTGACAGATTGAAGTTCTTCATTGGTTGCCTGCAACTCTTCGTTGGATGTTAAAAGCTCTTCGTTTGAGGCTTGTACCTGTTCTTTGATTAGTTCTCGTTCGTATTGAATCTCTTCTATTTGTTGGTGCGCCAGTTCCAATTCTTCTTCCAGATCACTAATGCGTTTTCTGGCATCCTGACTCAAATTGGCATGTTCTATCTCAACAATGCTATTATTACTTTTTTCTTCATCTCCAAAAACAATAATAATGCACTGAAGTAGATCATTTTTATGCACCAGTCGGATGGAAAGATCTAATTTTACAAGTTTATTTTCTGAATAAAGCTTCACGCCCTTTATCAGAATGGAGTCGTTTTGTTTCAAGGCCCTGGTTACACCTTGTTTTATGATAGTTGCAGTTTGCTTGTTAAGTAATTTCAATACATTATTCTGAAAAACACCATCCTGGATGTTCAAGAATTTTTTTGCATCGCCTTTGCTGTAAAGCAGATTAAATGATGCATCGATACAAATGCATGAAGGTGTAAATACATCAAGAAGGTATTGCATGTATGTAAGTTCACCTGATTCTCTTTTAATCATGGTTTTTGTTTTATTCGTAGGTTTTATATAATCAAGATACTCAATTTTATGATTGAGCGAAGCAGCTTGATTTGCTTTAATTAACTTTCGGTTTTGTTTACACTTATAAATTTTCCACTTGGAATCCAGCAATTCAAACTCGTTCTGTAAAGCACCGGGAGATTCACTGGTTCCCAAAAATAATACGGCATTTTTCTTTAACGAAAACAAAAAGTTTCGTAATATTTTCTGTTGGATAACGGGCTGCAGGTAAATCAATAAATTTCTGCACGAAACCAAATCTATATTAATAAACGGAGGATCTGCCAATAGATTATGATAGGCAAACACAATGTTTTCCCGAATTGCTTTAATAATTGTGTATTGGTTATCGGAAAAGTTGAAATAGCGGTCTAAGAATTGAGGATCCATGCCAGTCACAACTTCAGGAGTAAATTTACCTGCTGCAGCACGCATAAGCGATGGATTATCAATGTCAGTTGCAAAAATTTTGTAACTCCTTTTTAACTTGTTTTTTGTCAGGTAGTTTTCAAGGCAAATAGCAAGCGAATACACTTCTTCGCCGGTTGAACAGCCTGCAACCCAAATACGGATGGGCCTGTTCGAAGGCACATTTTCTATAAGTTGCTTTAGGACAAGGTTTTCAATAATAGAAAATGCTGTTTTATCCCTGAAAAAATCTGTTACATTTATTAAAAAATCATCTTTAAGTTGAAAGGCTTCAGATGGATTTAATGTGAGGTATGAAGCATAGTCGTTTAATCCCTTTATGCTTATTGTACTCATCCGCTTTTCAATCCTCCTTAATACGGTTTTTTGTTTGTATTTTCTAAAGTCAGCACCCGTTTGGTCAAGGACAATGTTAAGTATTTTGTAATAGGGAATTTTTTCGTTGACGAGTGTATTGCGACAGTTCGTACAAGTGTTCTTTGTCAAAGCATGGATTAGTTCTCCTTCAGATAATATCTGACAGGATATTTCTTCTTGTATCACAGTAAATGGCAGGTAGTCTTCCTCTGCATTTGAAGGGTCTTTCACGATAACACAGCCCCCGTTCTCGTGCATTTTTTTTAATCCGGCTAAACCATCAGCAGATTTGTTTTCGAGTACCAGTCCAAAGGCTTCCATTCCGAGACAATCCGACAATGTTTCAAAAAACATATCCATTGTTAAGGTGGCTGTCGTATCTTGTTGTGCATGAAAAAAATGATTTTCTTCAATTTTAAAAGGTTGTTTAAAGGGAAGAATATAAATCGTGTTTTTTTCAATCAATGCGCCGTTCTTAATTAAAACAACCGGCATGCTTGTTATGGATGTAAGCCGTTGAAAGAGAATTAAATCATAATTGGAGTTTGTATTTTGAAAAAGAACAAATGAATGCTGACATTGATTCCCAAGAACATGGAAAAATTGTTCAATACTATGTAATGCTATTGAATCTATACCAATACCTATTATCAAAGGTTTTTCCATAAATTGCCGGTCGTGACCGTTAAGGGATATCTTAACAAAAATAAAAAATTTTACATTAAATTAGCATATAATTGCAGTAAAGTTTTTTTATTTTCGTTTTTATGTCTTGAGAATTATTAATCAATACTGACCTTTCCCCCTTTTATAAGAGGGTTTCGTTTATATTTGCAGAAAATTATTTATTTTGAATATAGGAAAGATAACGTTTGGCCCATTCCCTGTTTTTTTAGCCCCAATGGAAGATGTGACAGATCCATCATTTCGGTTGATGTGTCGCGGGTTTGGTGCAGATCTTGTATATACGGAATTTGTATCTGCGGATGCCCTGGTTCGGAATGTAAAAAAAACCCAGCAAAAGTTAATGGTGAGTGATGCAGAGCGCCCTGTGGTGATACAGATTTATGGAAAGGATGTGGCAGCCATGCGTGATGCAGCTCTTATGGCAGAGGAGGCGAAACCGGACATAATCGACATTAATTTTGGTTGTCCGGTTCGAAAAATAGCAGGTAAAGGAGCAGGGGCAGGGCTGTTGCGTGATATTCCCCGCATGCTGGAAATAACGCAGTCAGTGGTGGATGCCGTGGCTTTGCCTGTGACGGTGAAAACACGATTGGGATGGGACGATAGTTCAAAACCCATTGTTGGCCTTGCAGAGCAGTTGCAGGATGCAGGTGCGAAAGCTCTGGCGATTCATGGACGCACCCGTGAACAAATGTATAAAGGGACTTCTGATTGGAGCTTAATAGGAGAAGTTAAAAGGAATCCTCGTATGCATATTCCAATCATTGGTAATGGTGATATTTCAAATGGTGAGGAGGCAAAAAAGGCTTTTGAAACCTATGGCGTTGATGCAATAATGATAGGACGTGCTTGTATTGGTGCCCCCTGGATCTTTAAGGAAGTCAGAGATTATTTGGATGGTAAAGAGGTATATCTTCTTTCTTACAAAGAGAAGCTGGATGTCTTGAAAAAGCAAATACAAAACAACGTTGCATGGCTTGAAGAAAAACGAGGGATTCTGCATTCACGCCGTCATATTGCAGTTTCTCCGCTATTCAAGGGGCTTAAAGATTTCAGAGCCATGCGTGTTGCTCTGCTGCGAGCCAATACACAACAAGAGGTGTTTGAATTGTTGGATGAGGTCCTTTTTAAGTACGGTTCTGATCCAGCAAATTTAATGTGAAAAAATATTACGAAACTGTTTGCAGTTCGTCTTTTTTGCTTATTTTTGCACCCGAATTCAACGGACTGGTAGCTTAATTGGATAGAGTCCCTGGTTACGGCCCAGGAGGTTGGGGGTTCGAGTCCCTCCCAGTTCACGTTGTAAAAACCCGCTCATTTGCGGGTTTTTTTGTGCACATACCTGAGGGACGAGAAGTTTATCCCGATAGAACGGAGTGATCATCGGGAAGTCCCTCCCAGTTCACGTTGTAAAAACCCGCTGATTTGCGGGTTTTTTTGTGCACATACCTGAGGGACGAGAAGTTTATCCCGATAGAAGGGAGTGATCATCGGGAAGTCCCATTCCCCTTCATTCGGAATAGCTAAAGTTTGTAAATCATAATCAGGTAATATCATCTGATCCAACATTACCCATGTTTGCTAATTTCGAGTAAACGTCCTTCATCCAGAATTTGAATGTCTTTTTCCTTTAGTTTGATCAGGCCTTCTTTTTCAAATTGTTTAAGGAGTTTTACTGCACTTTCAGTTGAAATACCGGCAAAGTCAGCGAGATCTTTCCTGACAAGCAGCTGAAATACTGCATCATCCTCTTCCTTTAAGCCATTTATATAAATCAACGTATCTGCCATGCGACCATTCATCTGCTTGTACAAAACCGTACGCAAGGTGTCGTACAGATTCACGTTTTGCTCGCAATAGCGTCTGATGATGCCAAGTCCAAAAACCCCATTTTGGGTAATTATTTGGGAGATGGCAGCTTTCTCAACCAAAAAAACATGACAATCCGTAAGGGCAACAGACGAATAGTTGAAGGTATTCGTAGAGAATACGGAAGACAAGCCAACAAATTCACCCGGTTTTATGATGCGCAGGTTGAAACTTTTGGAATGATCACCTTCGATGTACTGTTTTGCCAAACCTTTTACAACAAATAAAACATAAGATGCAAATGTTCCTTGTTTTGTGAGGTTATCCCCCTTCCTGAACATAACCTGAGTTTTACTCGCCTTCACAAGTTCAATTTCTTCAGGTGTAAGTGTCTGAAAACAAGGAGCCTGTAGGTCGCAAATGAATTCGCTGTCTGTTTCTATTAAGGGTCTCATTCCGGTGATTGATTTTCTCTTTTGTGCAAAGATAGGATTATCTCAATAAAAAAGTTGAGATAGATCAATTCTGCTTCCGATACGCTTCAACTCCATTTGTTTTAAACCTGCTATATGAAGCAGTAGTTTTGTGGCATAAAATTTAGCGATTAATAAATGTTGTACACAAATTTAAAGCACATAGAAGATTTCGGTTCTCACGCACGGGTGATAGCTGAAAATGCAAATGTGTTGATGATTTGTGGGAATATGGACCCTGCCTCAGTTGTAATGTATAGGATTGCAGAAGAACTTCAGAGAAAATACAGGGATATCACATTCTACGATTTGGAATGTGATCATCCTGATTTTAAGGGATCAGAAATTGTTTCATTTCAAATTCAGGATCGTTTCCCGTTGCTGATGTTTTATAAAAACAGTGAAATAATTAAAGTTGTACCTGGTGGGCAATCTAAAGACAACATTATTCGCGAATTGAATGCTATTTTTTTTGATAAGTAAACATAGAATTAAACATAGATATAATGCAAACAACCTTAATAGTGCTCGGATCTTTGGTTTTCATCGTTTTTATTTTCGCGCTTGTTATGAAACGTCGAATGAAGAATACACCAATGGTAGAAGATCATGAGAAAGTAATCACATTAACAGAATCAAATTTTAATCATCAAACAAAAAACAAAGTTGTTCTTGTTGATTTTTGGGCTGAATGGTGTGCCCCCTGTCGAATGATGGCACCTGTATTAAATGAGGTGGCGGCTGAATTGAATGGAAATTCACATGTGGGCAAAGTGGATATCCAGAAGTTTCAATCACTGGCTTCAAAATACAATGTCAGAAGCATTCCAACCCTTATTTTGTTTAAAAACGGGAAAGAGGTCAATCGCTTTGTAGGCATCAAGTCAAAAGCGTTTTTACTTAAAGAAATTGGAAGGTTTTAAACACGCCCTCTTATTCCGAATACTTCTTAGGGAAGGCAGATCAATAATTAGAAAAAATAAATAAAAAATAAAAAGATGGAAAAAATTGTAATCATTGGCGGGGTCGCGGCCGGGGCAACAGCAGCGGCAAAAGCCCGTCGCTTGTCACCAACAGCCAAAATTGTTATGCTTGAAGCAGGACCGGATATCTCTTTTGCCAATTGTGGCCTGCCTTATTACATCGGTGGTGATATTGAAAGTCGTTCACAGCTGATACTTCAGAGTCCTGAAAGTTTTAATGAGCAATATGGTGTGGAAGTGCATACACATACAGTTGTAACTGAGATTAACAGAACGGCTCATCAGGTGCAAACAATTGATAGCAGAAATGGAGAACGCAAAACATTTGCGTATTCAAAATTAATTCTGGCGCAAGGAGGAAGGCCAATCAAGCCAACACTCCCAGGTGCTGATCTGGATCATGTATTTACATTATGGACCCTGGAGGATATGGACAAAATTTCCAATCATCTGGAGGAAAACAATCCCCGGAACGCAGTTGTGGTTGGCGGTGGATTCATTGGTCTGGAAATGGTTGAAGCGCTTGTAAAAAGAGGTTTGAATGTGAACGTTGTTGAGAAGATGCCTCATGTAATGGCAATCATGGAAGCAGAAACGGCCGGATTTATTGAGCGTGAATTGCATTCTTATGGTGTTGGTGTACATACCAATGCGGGCGTAACAGAGATTGGGTCAGATGCAGTAAAATTAGATAATGGAAAAGTGCTCGAAGCGGATATGGTGCTACTTTCAATCGGCGTTCGTCCAACATTGCAATTGGCCATCGACAGTGGTTTGGAAATTGGGGAAGCCGGAGGATTGATGGTGAACGACCGTTTGCAAACCTCTGATCCTGATATTTACGGTGCAGGAGACATGGTGGAGATTGAACATCGGGTGAATGGTAAGAAGGTGCGGATTCCATTGGCGGGTCCTGCTAACCGACAAGGACGTATTGCTGCTGAAAATGCATTGGGAGGTCACCACAGCTACAAAGGTGCAATAGGAACATCTGTTGTTCGCGTGTTTGAGGCAGTGGCGGGGACAACGGGTCTTTCGCTTAAGCAAGCGCGTGCTTTGGGAATGGATGCGGATGCTGTTGTTGTTCATAAAGAGCACCATACATCCTATTATCCCGGATCGGAATTAGTGACCGCCATGTTGGTTTACGATCGTAATACCGGTGTTGTGCTTGGTGGCCAAACAGCGGGTTACAAAGGTGCAGACAAGCGTCTGGATGTGATTGCAACTGCAACGGCTGCAAAATTACCTGTCACTGACATTGCCGATATTGATTTTGCATATTCACCGCCGATAGGAACTGCCAATGATGCCATGAATATGGCAGCTTATGCAGCAGAGAATCGGATGTCGGGCTTTAGTCCATCCATCACAGTTTCGGAGTTGGATCCTTTTGTTGAAGGTAAAAATCCTGTTTTTGTGGATGTGCGTGATGTGTTTTCTTTTGAAAAAAGCCATGTTTTTGGAGCCATTCATATACCCTTAGAATTATTGCCCGAGAATATGGGTAACATTCCTGAAGATCGTCCGGTAATTGTTTATGATGAAACAGGAAAGAAAGGACACCAGGCGCTTCGTACCTTGCTGGGCGCCGGATTTAAAGATGTGACGAATGTTTCAGGGGGGCATACATCTATGCAGCGACATGCCATTACTGTTGGTTTTGAAACAATTCGGATTAATTTACTTCCCATTGAAGAGAAATCTTTGGAGAAAGAAACAAAGGTAGTTGAAGCAAAAGAAGAAGTGACAAAGGTGGATGAAAATTCACTTCTCGTTGTTGATGTTAGAACGCCTGGTGAATTCTACAGTGGGGCTTTTCCGGATGCCATTAACATTCCATTGGATGAGTTAATGGTTAGGAAAGACGAGTTTGGGGCAAATAAGGATCGGGAAATCGTAGTTTATTGTGCTTCCGGTGCACGTTCTGCTTATGCCCAGCGTATTTTAATGCAAATGGGGTATTCAAATGTTAAAAACGGTGGTGGAATTGCCATGATGATGGCAAGTAGAAATGCCTCTGTCAGACTATAAAAAAGGTGAATTAGACATAGCCTGTACCCGTCTCAGCTAAAATGTCTGGGGCGGGTACTTTTTTTGTTAAAACTCATCTCACTTCACATGCTCCCGTCAATAGTATGCCGGACCAATGATAAATTTCATAATCCAGCTAAGCAGCAAAACAAACATTATCACCATTGTACAGGTTTTAGAGAAGTTGTAGTGCTGTCTTTTTATCAATGATAAGCTCCCAAGAATGGCCATTGAAAGCATTAAAACAGCATAGAAGATTGTGAAAGGATTGAATAAAAAGCTTTCGTGCCAGTTACCTTCAGTGATCAGTTGCAATGAGCGCGTATATCCACAGGAGGGGCAGGGCAGAGTTGTCAGGGCTTTAAATGCACATCCAGGGTGTTGTATGGCAGAATCTGACCCAAAAGGAATCAAGGGGACGATCAAACCACCCAAACTGAAAAATATGACCAGTGAATATATCAGCTGATCCCTGCGTCTGAATCGCGTAATTTTTGAAATGCTTATGAGCCGATACTCAGACCGCAACTTGGACATCTTATAACTTGTTCTTTAAATGAGTTACCAACAAATGGGATCCAACAGAGTGGGATGCAAACGACCAGGAGGATGACAAAAACAATCCAGCCCTGTACATTTAAGCGTTCTTCGATAATAGGTGTTCCTTCATATTTGCAAAAAGGACAATCAATTTCCAGTTCCATGAGTCATGTATTTTTGTGTGATTATTTATTTTGATATAATAATTCCATCTCTTTTTGTGATTAAGTATTTGCCAGGTATTTCCTTGAATTTAACTTCACTTTCACCTGACCAGACCACAGACTTAAGATGCTCTGTACCTTTCCCGGGAATAATGTAAAACACTTTGTTTGCCGGTAATTTTAAAGTTATATCAACCGAAGGTTGTGTATTGAATCCCTGAAACGAGAAGTACATTGGTAAATTTAGTGTGTCGTTTTTTAAATTAACAGGATAGTAGGCTTCTGAGTTTCCTTCAGCTTTTTCCTGGGTTTTCTGTATTACCTTGCAATGTTCACTGCCGGAAGTTGCGTGAAGATGAATTTTGGGCTCTCCCAGGTAGGTGTTCTGACCTTTTATTTTCATATAGTTACCCCGGTTTTTTTCAAATTTTACAGTGTCATACGCCGCCAGATTCACAAATAGGGTATCGGAGTTTATGGTAAAATTAGTTTCGGCCGTTTGAGTTCTGGGATTATTCCAGTCTTCGTCAATTTCACCAAAGATAATTTCAATGCGATTTTTCCATTCTGAATCAAGTTTGTTCAGAGCATCAGGTCCATCACTCAGAATGCCAATGCCTGTTCTTAATATCAGTCCAAAACCAATAAACCACAGGATAAATGAAATAACAATGACCCAACCCGTTTTGCCCTGATGTTTAAATGCGATTTTTGTAATGAGATAAACAAGTAGAAAAATTGGAATTCCAATCACCAGTACAACGCCAAGGAAGCCGGCACCATTGTAGCTTAAAAATACTTCAGGAAGTAGATGTAGGTCATTGAAACAAATTGAATCAATTGGAAATGTTCCGGAAATTGCAAAGACACTTATCAAAACGGCAAAGAGGGCAATGATAAGCGACACAAGTAAAATGGATCCTATAAAAATGAAGAATACTTTGATCATGGACAATAAAAAATCTGCAAAATTATTGCCCCGCTTTTTGTAAACATAAGCGCTGCCGGGTTTAACCCTGATGGTCGGACGTTTGGACGAGTAATTTGT
>JBFHER010000125.1:0-10777 GCA_041584055.1 Bacteroidales bacterium | reverse complement strand
TTTACATCATTAAAAAGTTGTGATGCTTTGGCGTGACGCTGGACAAACAAACCTGGCATAGGATCTTTTTTATCCGGGTACCAGGGTGACAGAAACAGTATATTCTTTTTTCGATCCATTTTATTTACGAAGTGGCGTATCCGGCTCTTTTGCCATATGGTTAAAGGCAAGTCTTCCCACAAGTGCAGGCACAAATTTATTTAAAAACACGGTCAACTTTCCTTCCACGAAGGTTAAAACAAGCTTCTGCTTCTTTTTTTTATATGCTCTGAAAAGCTTTTTTGCAACCTCTTCAGCAGTCATCATTTTTAATTCTTCCCGCGGGGTTTCGCCCTGACTTGAGCCATCGGCAACAAGGGCTGCATTCCGCACATTGGAAGCGGTAAATCCGGGTGCCACAATCAAAACATGCAAACCGGACTTTAGATTTTCGTTTCGCAGTGTTTCGAGGAAGCCATGCATGGCAAATTTTGACGCAGAATAGCCCGACCGGGCAGGCAAACCAATAAATCCTGCAATGGAAGACACACCGATGATTGAACCTTTGACTTTCAACACATGAGGAAGCGCATATTTTGTACAGTACACAGTACCCCAAAAATTAACATCCATCAAACGTTTAAGCACGTCAATTTCAACATCCTCTACAATTGCTCGCATGGATAAACCAGCATTGTTTACCAAAACATCTATTCGCCCAAAGCGCTCAATGGTTTTATCAATTAAATTTTTACAATCCTTTTGGTTGCTTACATCAGTGGTTACAACAAGGGCCGCGACACCCTCATTTTGTATTTCCGTTTCCAGTTGTTTAAGTTGATCGGTGCTTCTGGCGGCCAAAACAACACTGTATTTTTGTTTTGCAAATTCTTTCACACAAGCTAAACCAATTCCTGAGGAGGCTCCGGTAATTATTGCGACCTTATTTTCCATCATCCGTTATTTAGAGAAACAAAAGTAAGCTTTCGCAATGACTTCCCAAAAGAGGTGAAGGTTCTGTGGGGTAAAAGTATTTTTAAAGGTTCAAAAAAATAACTTTTTATTGCGATATGTATCTGTATAATCCTTCAATTAACTAATTTTACCCAAAATTTGTAAAATTATGATTCAGCGCATTCAATCTCTTTTTTTATTGATCGTATCCATATGCACGCTTTTTGTTTTGTTCTCACCGCTTTTGACTTACACGGACAAGGGTCTGGAATACCAGTTGGTATCCATGGGACTTAAAGCAAGCGAAGGAGGCATCGTATTTCAAACTCTTCCGTTAACAATATTAGCTGGCATTGCGTTCTTACTAAGTGTAATAACTATTTTTATTTATAAAAAAAGGATGATACAGATTCGTCTGAGTGTATTTAGTTTTGTTTTACAGCTCGGATTTTATGGCTTGTTATATTACATGCACTATCAAATAGGAAATACAAGCGGCTTTGAGTTCAAAAATTTTAATATTGCATCGGTATTACCATTAATCAATGCTATTTTATTATTTTTGGCAATCAGGGCAATAGGAAAAGATGAAGCTCTTGTACGATCTCTCGACAGGATTCGTTAGAGAGAAAGGATTAAGATCATAAATTAACCAAAATATTTTTGAAATGGCTAGAACAGTAGCTCCGGTTGAGGAAAACAAGCGCAATACAATTGCAGCTGGAACAAAAATCAAGGGTGATGTAATTTGTAACGGAGATATTCGTATCGATGGGGAGATAGAAGGCACAATCAATTGCAAAGGCAAACTGGTTTTAGGACCTGAAGGACAATTAAAAGGAGATATTTTGTGTA
Organism: Bacteroidales bacterium; assembly: GCA_041584055.1. Classification (GTDB taxonomy): domain Bacteria; phylum Bacteroidota; class Bacteroidia; order Bacteroidales; family UBA5342; genus JBFHER01. The sequence goes on along the minus strand of JBFHER010000125.1, from coordinate 8,989 downwards.
ATTCTGCTGAAATCATGGGGAAACTGATCGGCAAGATGATGGTTCAGGAGCTTCTTTCAGTCAAAGCCACTGCAAACATCGAGGGTGACATAAAAACCAGCAGATTGGCCATTGAGCCGGATGCCATTTTCACAGGAACCTGTGATATGGGAAAAACAGCCCCATCACCTGCATCAAAAGAACAAGCAATTCCTAAAAAATAGTTCATGACATCATCATGGCTTATTAAACGTGTGCTACTCACAAGTTTTTTTGCACTTTTAGTAGCATGTTTGCACTGGGGGCTGGCTGTTGTATTCGACTTTATTGATGTCTTCAAGGCGTCCATCATTACGCACCTGTTTCTTTATTTCATAACCTTATTTGTTTTCATACTGGCACGTAAAATCAACGACCGCCATCCCACTTATACAACTGAAACAATGCTTGGAGCCAGCACTGCAAAAATGTTGTTGACCATGGGGTATTTTTTTATCGTTTACCTGAATAAGATCGACGGAACGAACTTTGCTTACTCATTTTTGGGAATTTATTTTTTCTATCTGCCCTTCAATGCCTACATGTATCTAAAGCAATTTAAGATCCAGGATCAAAACAATCAGACAATCTAAAGAAAAAAGCGAAAGCTGCTTGTCAGCTTTATAAGAATTAACACAGAACAAAATGAATTTTCATAATATATTTAAACAATTTGATCAAAAGAATATTTTGGTTGTAGGAGACATCATGCTGGATGATTATTTGTGGGGAGATGTTAACCGGATCTCTCCGGAAGCGCCGGTTCCCATTCTTGCATGCAGAAATCGTGAAAGTCGACTTGGAGGAGCTGCAAACGTTGCGCTTAACCTGAAGCTACTTGGTGCAAACCCTGTGCTTGTAAGTGTTGTCGGAGACGATGAAAATGGTGAAAAACTAAAATCAATTCTACGTAGTAAGCGCGACATATCTGATGCGTTCATCGTTTCAGACCCCAAACGCCCCACCACGGTAAAAACCAGGATATTAAGCAACGGACAGCAGTTGTTGCGCATAGATGATGAGACGACGAAAAGCCTGAGTCCAGCCATGACGGAGCTGCTCCTGGCAAGCTTTAAAAAAGCGCTGCAGGATTTTACCATCCATGCCATCATTTTTGAGGATTACGACAAGGGAGTTTTGAATTCGGAGATCATCCAATCTATTACACATACCGCCAATATGAAGGGTATTCCAACCTTTGCGGATCCGAAGAAAGAAAACTTCTTTGATTTTAAAAATATTACGCTTTTCAAACCAAACTTCAAAGAATTTTGCAGCGGTATCAACATAGAAATTTCAGCAGGAGACATTGAATCAATAACACAACATTCCAGACAGTTTCTCTCTGATTCAAAAAATAAATACCTGTTAATTACTTTATCAGAGCATGGTATTTTACTCACGGGCGACAAATCCTTTCATTTCCCGGCGGTAAAGCGTGATATTTCTGATGTATCCGGCGCAGGTGACACAGTCATCAGTGTGATTACCCTATGTTACATCACCGATATACCTATCGATCAGGCAGCCAAAATTGCAAATATTGCAGGAGGTCTTGTGTGTGAAAAGTCCGGTGTTGTTCCAATTAGCAAGGAAGAATTATTAAAGGAGCTTGATCGGATAAATTAGCCTTATATCAGACTCCTTGCTGGCATTGGTAACAAACACAAGGCTGTGAAAAATTGTTTGACAATGTGGGTTATGTGAAGATAAATCCTATAGAAGAAGCTGCCTGGACATACGATTGAAATTAAATAAGAGATGAATCATTTCTGGTTGTAACCCCATATATTGCCAGAAGCTTTTCTTTGAGCATTTCAAGATCAGACAACCTGACCTGAACATCCATTTTGCAATCCAACTGAAAATCCTGTTTAAAGTCGCTCAGATTTTCTTCCTTTAAAACTCGCATGACATCATTTAATTGCTCGTACGAAAACTGAATTTTCAAAGCCTGAGTCATTACTCTTTCAACGATTTCATTTGCTTCAATTGCTTCAATTGTGGCTTCCCGGTAAGCATTAATCAATCCACGAACCCCCAATTTTGTTCCTCCAAAATAACGAACCACCACCACGAGTATGTTCATCAAATCAAAAGACAACAATTGACCATAAATGGGCTTTCCGGCGGTCCCGGAAGGTTCCCCGTCATCATTCACACGATAGGTTTCATTGGGAAAACCAAAGCGATATGCATAACAAACATGCCGTGCATCGTAAAATTGTTTTTTCTTTTCCGATAGAATTTCCTGTATCTCAGCTTCGTTGGAAACGGGATAGGCAAATGCCAAAAATTTACTCCCTTTTGCTTTGTATTCTCCTTCTGAATGGAATGCTATGGTCATGTAACTATCCAACATATCAGAATGCAACCTCCTTTAGTGTCTTTTTATGCATGTCAAGCAAAAAGATTCTACAGTGCTCAATGGCATGACTGTATTCAAGCAATTGGCGTCGCGTTGCAACGTTACTGATCAATGGTGCCGATATGCCCCATTTTACCTCAATAACACATCGTTCTCCATTTTTTTCTGCAATATAATCCGGGATGACACAAATTTTCACCTCTTCTCCATCCACTTTCAAACTGTAAAAGAAATTTTCCTGATACCTTATTTTTTTAAATCCCGCATTTGAAATAATTCTCTTTGCCCTGGATTCAACGCGCTTACCCACTTTCATTTTACGAAGGCTTCTTCGTTTTCGGAGCCAGCTGACAAAAACCATGCGGGCCAAAACAAGAATAAGTAAAAGTAAAACGCCAAAGCTGATATAGATCTGAATCGTATCCATGATAATAATCTTTTAATCTCAACCAAAAGTAACTAAATTTGAATCGAAATTACAGACAATGATTAAAAAGCAAGCATTTCTATTGTTCCTTTTTTTGTCAGTTTTAGCAGGCTGCAAAGTCAAAAAAGAGGATACCATTAAGGTCGGGGTTTTGCAGGGACCAACAGCCATAAGCATGGCTTACATGATCGAAAATCATGAAAGTTTCAGATTGGCCGATGTGACCTACAAAATCTATCAGGAACCCTTACAACTCAGAAGTGCAATACTGAGAGATGACGTTGACATCGCCACCATTCCATCTGTAATGGCATGCAATCTCATCAACAATGGCAAAGACATAAAAATCGCAGCGATTCCCATATGGGGAACACTTCATTTGTTTGGCTCTGAAAAAGGCATTTCAACATGGCAGGACCTTAGAGGAAGAGAAATTTACATGATGGCTGAAGGAATGACACCGGATTTAATATTCAAAGCACTGTTAAAGGCCAACGGCATGGTACCGGGCAGAGATGTACAACTTAATTATTCTTTTCAAACCCACGAAGATCTTGCGAATGCGTGCATTGCAGGTCGGGCGCCATTGGCAGTTTTATCAGAACCTTTAGTGAGCAGGGCCATCGATCGCTCTGACAGTCTTTTCAGAATTTTTGATTTGAATGCAGAATGGACCGGGCAATACAAGGACTCAGTCCTTTTGGCCCAAACAGCACTGATTGTCAATTTGAATTCGCAAAGCCTTACGGATGAAACCCTTGAAAAATTTCTTGATATCTATGCATTAAGCTGTGAGCGCGTAAATAAAGACACGAAATATATGGCCGATTTTATGGTAAAACATAAAATCCTGAACAATAAAGCCATTGCAAAAGATGCCATTCAAGCTTGTAATATTAAATTTGTACGTGCAGATACGATAAGCCAGGGAATTCTAAATTATTTTGACTTCATTTATGCTTTGGATCCACGCTTAACAGGGGCACCGGGAAACATCAACATGATTTATTCACCATCACAAAAAAAATAAAATCACAATACTGAATTGAAGGCTTCAAAACAGATATCAAATGTATGGATGATTGCCGGGGTGTTCTTTCTCCTCGGCATCTGGTACATCATCAGTTATTTTGCCGGAAGTGAGCAACTAATGCCCACGCCTTCAAAAACAATTGTTTCTTTATTTCTACTGTACAAAGATCCTGCTTTTTTAAAGGCTGTGACATTTACAATCCTACGTGGACTGGGCGGTGCTGGTGTGACTTTGATCGCAGGCAGTTTGGTGGCGCTCCTGGCATCCCGTTCAGAAAGAACACGACATTTTCTCACACCAACAATTGTGGTTCTTCGTTCAACACCCGTCATTTCTTTTATTTTACTTGCCATCGTATGGATGACGCCAAACCAGGTTCCTGTATTTATTGCAATGCTGACCATGTTTCCGATTATGTATAGCAATGTAGTAGAAGGAATTTTACAGATTGATCCCAATCTGATTCGTATGTCAAGGGTTTTTGGAGTCAGTCGTCGCGCCAGATTGCAGCATTTATACTGGCCATCGATTCAACCCTTTTTCTACTCCGGTTTATCAACGGCGCTGGGATTTGGCTGGAGGGCCATCATTGTAGGCGAAGTACTGGCACATCCGGATTTTGGGATCGGGACATCACTAAAAACGGCCCAATCGTACCTGGAGGTAGATAAAATCATTGCATGGACAATTCTTGGCATCCTTGTGAGTGCCATTTTTGATAAAGGCATAACAATCATTCGAAACAGGAATTTAAAATGGCAATCCGCATAAACAACCTTACAAAATCATTTGATGACAAATTGGTCCTTCATGACCTGAGCATCACCATTGAGAAAGGGATGATTCACACCATACTCGGACCATCCGGATGCGGAAAAAGCACCTTGTTAAACATTATCAACGGGACCTTAATACCGGATGCCGGTGATTTTGAAATACATGATGAACTCATCTCACAGGTTTTTCAGGAACATCGCCTGCTGCCCTGGAAAACAATAACAGAAAACATTGAATATGTGATCAGCGGCCACAAAGATAAGCACAGGGAAGAGGTTAAAGAGCTGATTCGGCAGGTTGGTTTAAAGGGTTCAGAAGAAAAATACCCTCATCAACTCAGTGGCGGAATGCAACAACGTTGTGCGCTGGCCCGTGCCTTTGCATTGAATGCAAGTACCATTATTTTAGATGAACCTTTCAAGGGGCTTGATCAGAAAATAAAACGTCAGATGATCGCCCTGCTGGTAAAGTTATGGAAACAACAAAAGGGAACCATCATTTTTGTCACACATGATGTGGATGAAGCATTGGCCTTCAGTCACCATATAAATCTGTTATCCGATGCGCCTGCAAAAGTGATTTACAACACTACAATAAAAACCCCGCTTGAAGACCGTGAAAAGCTATCTGACGAATTGCTATCCATTAAAAACACTTTAACAGGCCTTATAAATCTTTAAAAAAGAACGTGTAACGAAAACAGGAAAAATGGTGCAGCAAACACCATTCATCAAATCATCACAATAATCATCCCTCAATTTCAACATCAAGCCAACTCACTGAGCTCCAGCCAACGCATTTCTTTTTCTTCAAGTATATCCATTATTTCCTGAATGCGAATAGACTTTTCTGTGAGTTCTTCACTGTCAAGGGCACCTGAATTCAAAGCAGACTCCAAAGCTGATTTTTCCTCTTCCAAATTGCTTATTTCTTCTTCCAGTTGCTCAAATTCACGTTTTTCGTTAAAGGACAGCTTACGTTTACCGGTTTGCTTTGGCTTTTCCTTTACAAGGGCTTCGGGCTTTTCTTTCTTTTTCTCTTCTTGCCTCAGCTTATTTATGTAATTTCTGTATTGGGTATAAGTTCCAGGAAAATCTTTAACATCCCCGTTACCTTTAAACACAAACAAATGATCAACAATGCTATCCACAAAATACCGGTCGTGAGAAACGACGATTAAGCATCCACTGAAATTGCCCAGGTATTCTTCAAGCAGATCTAATGTTAATATATCAAGATCATTTGTGGGCTCATCCAAAATCAGAAAATTTGGGTTCTGCATTAAAACAGTCATTAAATACAAGCGCCTTTTCTCGCCTCCACTTAATTTTGAAACAAAAACGCCGTGCATGGCAGGTGGAAACATAAAATGATTCAGATATTGCATTGGTGTGATTGTATTTCCATCACCCAATGTTATTTTTTCTGCAATATCAGTTATGACATCAATCACCTTTTTTGATTCATCAACAACCAGACCATCCTGTCTGAAATAGCCATAATTGACCGTTTCACCCTTGTCAATCGTACCACTGTCAGGTTGTATGGATTCCGTGAGAATATTTAAGAACGTTGACTTTCCTGTTCCATTCTCACCCACGATTCCAACTTTTTCGAAGCGATTGAATTTATAGGTGAATTGATCAAGCAAGACCAGATCACCATAGGCTTTGGAAACCTTATCCAGCTCCAGAATTTTCGTTCCAAGACGCGTACTTATGGCATTCAGGCGAACGGTTTTATCCTGTAAATTCTGACTGGCCCGTTCCTTTAAACTATAAAAGTTATCGATCCTGTATTTTGCTTTCGTGCTGCGTGCCTTTGGCATTCTGCGCATCCATTCCTGCTCTTTTCGCAATTGATTCTTCGCTTTTTCAACCTCGAGTCTGAGCAATTCATGCCGTTCCTCCCGCTTTTCAAGGAAGTAGGTGTAATTGCCTTTGTAGGTAAAAATGGTGTTATCTTCCAGCTCTATGATCTCGTTGCAAACTCGATCGAGAAAATAACGGTCATGCGTCACCATAAGCAATGTGCTTTTTGCGCGCTTCAGATAATCTTCCAACCACTCCACCATATCCAGATCCAAATGGTTGGTTGGTTCATCGAAAATCAACATATCAGGCTCACTGATCAAAACTGTTGCCAAAGCAAGCCGCTTTTTCTGTCCTCCCGACAATTCTTTTACTGGTTGATCAAAACGTGTAATCTTGAGGTTTGTAAGAATCTGCTTTGCCCTTAATTCATAGTCCCAGGCTTTTTTCTGTTCCATGTCGTCCATGGCCTTTTGAAGCTCGGCAGAATCAGCCTGCAACAAAGCTCTCTCGTAATTTGAAACTGTTTGTGCCAGGGGATTATCATTCAGAAAGACAGCTTCCAGAACTGTATTTTCCTCATCAAATTCCGGTTCCTGAGTGAGGTACCCCATGCTTGTTTCAGGATGAATTTTAACCTCTCCGGAATCTGCACCATCACGATTACAAAGGATGTTTAAAAGCGTTGATTTTCCTGTTCCGTTACGGGCAATAAGCGCTACTTTTTGCCCTTCAGAAATTGTAAAAGAGATATCTTCAAACAAGGGCATTTCACCCCAGTATTTCGTTAATGATGTAATTTCCAGTAATGTTTTCAAACGAATTCAATTTATGCTGCAAAGGAATAAAAAAACAGGCACATTCCTGTCCCCTTCATCAATTATTAAGAGATTCAGACAATACCCATGGCGGAGATATGAACATTTATCCGTAAATTTATGAGAAACGGTTAAGACGCTACCTCCCGGCACATGAAATCGGGTCTCTTTTAAGTAAGCAAATCCAAATTTAACACCAATGCGCTTTCTAATTAAAATCTCTATACCATGACTAAAGAAAAAAAAGACATCGTTGTTGTGTACAATGGAACCCTGGCAAATGCAGCACTGATTCAAACCTATCTCACCAACGATGGCATTCCTTGCTTCCTGAAGGATGAAACAGTAAATCGATCTGATTTTTTTGTTAACGATAACTTCAGTGGTGTAAAAGTTGTTGTGAGCAGTGAAAACGAAATTGCAGCAAAGGAGTTGATATTAAAATTTAAAGGCAGTCACATAATTAAAACTTAAAATCGTGATGCAAATCAGCATTGAATAAAATATAAATCATATTTTTACCGTGAATTATCAAAGTTGAATGGCAAAACGAAAACCACTTAAACACAAATCGAAATCGTCCCAATCACGCAAGAAAAAGCGAACATTTAAACAAATCATTCTCAAGTTTGCATTTTCACTGGCATTGCTCCTTGCTTTATTTTGTGCCTTGCTGGTTGTAAGTGTATGGTCCGGTATTTTTGCTCACTTGCCACAGGTTGAGGAGCTTCGGCAAATAAAGCACAAAAGCGCTTCACTGCTCTATGCATCTGACGGCTCATTGATTGGGAAATATTACACAGAAAACAGACAAACCATTGACAACGAACATATTTCCATACACGTTCGGCATGCATTGATCGCAACGGAAGACAATCGTTTTTTCGAACATCGTGGATTTGACGTGATCAGTCTTGGACGGGTTTTTGTAAAAACAATCTTACTGGGAGATACATCCCAGGGAGGCGGGAGTACCATCAGTCAGCAACTGGCTAAAAACCTGTATCCCCGGCGATCGTTTAAAATCCTTTCCCTCCCGTTAAATAAGATACGTGAGATTTTCATTGCTTCCCGACTTGAAAAGGCCTATACAAAAGATGACATCCTGGGCTTGTATTTAAATACCGTCCCTTTTGGAGAAGATGTATACGGCATTGAAGCTGCAGCGCGACGCTATTTCAATCAGACTGCAGCGGATTTATCCATTGCTGAATCTGCCACGCTGATAGGCATGCTTGCAGCCAATACCGCTTACAGTCCACGCCTACACCCCGAACGCTCTATGCAACGCCGGAATGTGGTCATATCAAGAATGGTTGTGCAGGGTTTTGTGCCGGAAGAGATGGCAGAACGCATCAAAGCAGACTCCATTCAGCTCGATTACACACTTATGAGTGTAAACCAGGGGGTTGCGCCTTACTTTCGGGCACAGCTATACAAAGAAGTCAAAACCATTCTTGAAAATAACTTTGAAGATAAATACAACATTGAAGCTGATGGTTTGCGCATCTATACAACCATCAATGCCAAGTTGCAAAACTATGCAGAAAATGCAGTGAAGCAACATATGCATTACCTACAGGAGCAATTCGATCGTCACTGGGAAGGACGTGACCCACTTGCTGGACACCCTGACATATTTAAAAAAGCCCTGGAACAAACAAGGCCTTATCAGAATTTAAAAGAACAGGGAACATCGGATAAAGAATTGAATAAACGACTTCTTCAAAAACACCA
>JBFHER010000124.1:0-10845 GCA_041584055.1 Bacteroidales bacterium | reverse complement strand
TATTGTTAACGGCAAGGTGATTACAACTGAAGATGGTCATGTCCTGCTCATCGACAGTGTGTCGGGAGAATTGATAAATGTTCCCGGCAACCTGATGGTTGAACATGGAAAAGTGGTTGTTAACGATTTAGGTAATTTTGTTTTAGTAGACAGTATTTCGGGTGGTGTTATTGATGTTACAAAAGTAACAACCGAGTATCTGGCTGAGACAAACGAAGAAATCGTACGCCGTGAACTGGAGGAACAGCTTGCTCAAAACAGGGACATAAAAAATGGAAAAATTGTAACCACAGAGGAAGGGGCTGTTCTTTTAATAGACAGTATTACAGGGGAGCTGATTAAAGTGCCTGAAAACGTGGATGCCCCTTATGCGAAGGTTGTACAAACAGAAGATGGTGAATACACGCTTGTTGATAGATACACTGGGGAGAAAATTATTGTAGTGGAAGAAGATGGTAAATTGGTTGCGGAAAGGCTTGGAGATACCGATCCTATTGGCAAGACTGAATTAACCGAAGAGGAAGAAATAAGCACTGCATCAGGACAAATGGGAGCCAAGCTGCAAAGTATCTTCTTTAATAAAAACAGTTCAGAATTATCAGAACAATCCAAGAAGAATCTTGAGATGGTGGCAGCATACCTGAAAGCAAAACCACAGATGAAGCTAATCATAAGCGGGCATGCAAGCATGCGGGGAAATCACGCTTATAACTTGTGTATATCGGCTTATAGAAGCAAACAGGCTTATATCTTCCTGACGCAGCAACTTGGCGTGTCTCCTTCAAGTTTGATTCTGGTGGCAAATGGAAAGTATTTCCCACTGGTTCATACCTACGATGTAGAAAAGGGTTTTGATAACAGAAGGGTAGATTTAATTGCTGACTGGAAAGAACCTCAGAAAGGAATCGAGATTAATTTTAAGATAGAGAAAAAATATACGGACGAATTTGAAGCTAAATTGTTCCGCATATTTAAAGAGCAGAACCCTGATATTGATTACCTGTACATCGCCGACAGAACGTCCAATTTGCAAAACGTTGCCAAGAGTTATAATCTGAAGGTGTCAGAGCTGCAACGGATGAATAAAATGGGAGATAGAAATTATCTTTTCGACAAAGAGGTAATTATGGTAATTCCGTTTAAAATCCCGGTGAATCAGATGGTGTTTAAAGCGAAGGTTCAGGATCTGATCTATATCCCTGAAGATACTGACATTCATGTGATAGCTAACAAATACGCGATTGAACCAAGAGAAATCTTAAAGGTGAATGACATGGAAGGAGATATAATTGCCAAGCATACTAGATTAATAATACCATTGATTGAAAACAATAAATAAGCATGATTATGAAAAGGCTATTTGTTTTAATAATATGTTTTTTACCGTTGCTAAGCGCTCTGCATGCACAGCAGGGAGTTGTAATTGGTAAAAAGGAAGGAGCACCAAATCCTTTTGCAAAACTTGAGGTGCATTCCACCTCAAGTGGTTTGTTGATTCCAAGAATGACTGAAGAGGAAAGAAACAACATTAATCCAGACGGCACCGCTATTAGCCTCCTGGTTTTTGATATTTCAGATAGTACCTTTTATTTCTTTAATGGAATCGAATGGGAAAAAATGGGTTCAGGCAGAGACATTGATATCATAACAGAAAAGCTTGATACCGTTACCAAAAAACTACAGGAGCTTGAAGAGTCGCTGGCAGAAGCCTTAATGGTTGATTCCATAGCAAATTTGCCGGCGGAAGGTAGAAATTCCGGTGATGTTGTAATTGTTGAGGACAATGGTGAAGGATACCGCGAAACCTTTGTTTGGACAGACAGCGATAATGATGGCGTTCCTGACAAATGGGTTGGAGTAACAGTAAGACCTCGGGTCGCTGGATACAATGTCTACTGGTTTGAAGATGACATGGCAGATAAGCTGGTGCCTGGTGATTTTACAAATGATAAAGTGGCAGCCACCGGATCCAGTGATTTTGATCCGAATGGTTATACAATTGATCCCTCTTTTAGTGGGAACAGAGTGATTGCATTCCCAGAAAACTGGGGATCGCCCGCTTTTTATATTGGAGATGCCAATATGTATAACAATGGGGTGAAATATAAAGTGGTTATCGACGGGATCAGCTATCAGGCCTGGGCCTTTTATCTGAGTTTTATACCGGGTTATACAGGACCGGCACCCGTTTTAACTGCAGTGAAATAGTTTTAGAAGATTAATGAAAGAACAATATCATGAAAAGATGTAGCATTGCCTTGCTCTTTTTACTTCTGGTAGGAATAGAAATTTCTGCTCAGATAACGTATGTAAACAGTACGTTCCGAAAACAACCGTGGAGTGATCTACCGGTTGTGGTTGCCGATGAGACGGCAGGCGGAATGCATACGGCCGAACTGGATTTGGATGGAATGAACATGGCTGAGATCGCCACAACCATCAATGCAGTTATTCTGGAGAAATTTCGGGAAGAGGGGATGATCCTTGTTAATACGGATACAAACGGAAACGTGAGATATTTCCAGTTCACAGGAACCGACAGTTGGAGAGAGGTGTATATACTTGCATCTTGGCAGGCATCAGTAACCTATTTGCCTGGTCAACCCATCATGCACAATGGCAACCTTTTTATATCCCGCGATACAATTTCCGGTATTGAACCACTCAATGGTCTCGATTGGAAAGATGCATGGGCCAACCTTGGTGGTATGGATACAACAGATCTTGATTTTGCATTGAAAAATCTAAGCAATCTTGAGGATGTGGCAATTAATCAGGATCTGACACCTGAGGCAACAGGTACACTGGATCTGGGATCAGCAGAATTAAACTGGCGCAATATGCACCTTCAGGATACCATCTTCCTGGGACAGGATACCGCCATGGATGTGGCTAAGATGGAGGATTGGATTGACCTGAGTGATACCTTAAACGGCAATGTTCTAACCTCAGTTGGCTACGTCCACAAATCATTGAAAGAAGGTGGAAACAATATTAACTTTCTCTTCGGAGAAAAAGAAGTCACCCGAACCGGTTTGCCTGGTGTTACAGGTGTATCGATGAATGCGGATAACCTCGAAGACTTTCTTAAGAAAATTTTCTTTCCGGTAACCAGTCCTAAAATTGAAACTTTTAACTATGAAAATGGATCAACAGCCGGACAATTTTCTTATCAGGCTGAAGATGCACAGGGATTGTTATCAGATAATGTGGGGACATTGAATATTCCTTTTTCAACCTGGAGAGCAGGAAACCTTGAATTCTTCTATGAGGTTGAAAACAGGAGTGTGCGCCCTACAGATACCAGTGATGATACACCGATTGACAGTGTTGTTTTATACAACGGAGCAACTCGTTTAAACATGAATGTAGTTGGGTCCCTGGATCCAACCATTAGCGGATCGTTTGTGACGGACCGTTCAATGTTCAGTGTGGATACCAATGGTGTGGGTTCAAACAATGAACTGGCTTTAATTGTACATGATGCTTATCCCAATGTGGTGCCTCTGACGTTTAATGTAAACTTCCAGCCTGCACTTGGCGTACTTGTAACAAGCGCTGTTGTAACTACCAATGGTGGTACAACGCGTTATCAGGAAGCAGCTCCTTCCGGATCAGGAACGGCAACCGCACCCTACCTCGTTGAAAGAACAGGGGCAAATATAGATCTGGACCTTTACTGGACCTTTAATGCCAGGGATGACAACGGTGCAATTACAGACATTGGTTTTATTGTGGACGGCCTGGGATCTCCAATGTCGGCCATCACAGGAACAAACCTGACGACACAACGGGCAGATATTACAATACCAAATTCATATTTAGGTAACTTCAGGTACAGAATTCAGGCCAGAGGTGCTGTGGCAAACGACTGGAGCGCATATAGCAATACATCTTATTATAAGTTGGTGGATAAAAGTTATGCCGGATTTCTGGGGTCCGATTTAGAACCGTCAGAAGCTGCCGTAAAAGCATTGCAAAACGGAAAATTAGATAATAGCTCGTTTTATGAAGCAGCTGATGGTATTACAGAAACAAATGGGACAGGAGGCTCCGGTTTCTTTACCTGGGCAATCCCAACCTACGAAAGTGGGGCAGGACCGGCTCCAGCAACATTTGCTGCACCAACGGCATTTTACGAGGCCGCAGGAACTTGGTATGAGAACTCAAACATTAACACTTACTTCGTTAAAATTGTGCCTTCCGGTGGTGGAGACGGCACATGGTACTGGATTTGTATTTATAAAGCAAGTACCTCAAATGGAGGAAGTACGAAAGTGAAACTTCAATAGATAATCATAAACGCATGACGATCATGAGACAATTGAATGTAAAAAATAAGCTACGGTTAATCATTTCACTGGCGGTGGTGTTTCTCGCTTTTCGTGGAACTGCCCAGGTTGTAATGCCAGATCAAATGAAGCCTGGAGATACCTGGGGATTGATTGATGTGAATGAACTCTACGGTGGATTTATGCAGGTGGATGATACCGCTGCACTCTACGCTATCGATGTACAGTTTGTTAAGAAAGGGATGGTGGTGATCGTTTACGATACCGATGGCAATGAGCTGAATGGCATTGATACAAAGTCATTTATGTTTGTCCCCCCCGCAGGCACCTGGAACTACACAAGTCCATTTGATATTCCTGCTATAAATCAGGCCGATTTTGTACCAAGAGAAAGTTGGACGGAGGTAAGTATTCGCCCTGTGGCCGGTGTAAGCAGAACAGATACAATGGCTGTAAAAGCACTTATATTTGATGGAGATACAATCAAGGGATTTTCAACAGATCCAAACTTCACGGCTGCATCCGACTCTTTATTCCCGTCACAAAAAGCAGTTCAACTCTTTGTAGATTCGATTGTGGTTGCACTTCGGGGACTGGGTGATTTTGATACCCTCTTTGCTGATACTGCTTATATTACCAAAGCAAAATTTGATTTTTTACTTTCTGACTCATTGATAAGTCAATATATGATGGCAGTGGTTTTGGCGTCTGATTCGGCAATTTTTAATTTTTCACAAATTGATTCCTTGCTGGCACAAAGTGCTTCGCTCACTAGAGCCGAAATCCAGGAACTCCTTGCAGATTCCATTGTTGGGGACTATGTTTTTGCATCACAATTAAATGTGGATACGGCTTATATTCAAACCTCACGCATTGATACCCTGGTATCCGACTCAATCAATACACAAACATTTATTGCCACCTATGTCAACATCGACACTGCAATGATCAATCGTCTTGGCGTAAACTACCTTACCCTGGGAGATCGCCGTGTATTATCAATTTCGAACGATACATTGATGGCCGGAAATGATTCAACAGCACTTGTGACCGAATTTGTGGTGAAAAATATAGCAGACTCATTGTACAGCTTTGTTTCAAATAGATTTGCAAAACTAAGTCAGAATGTAATAGAAGATACAGACGATGGGAACACATACATCATTGCCACAGAAGGAGATTCATTGATTTTTGTGAATGACGGATCTACCTCAATGGTTATTAATGAGGAAGGCCTCATAACAATGGATACGACCTTAATCATTGGTGGCGATTCAATTGAATCGGTTGCAAATGCCGGTGATACTTTTGCGACAAAACAAGATTCAGCAAAAGCAGTGACTTCTCTATTAGCTGTAGACAGTATGATTACCGAAAGTGGTAACAACATCAACTTTGCAATGGGAACAAACAAAATAACCCGACCAGGTTGGCCCGGGGTAACAGGAAGTTCTGTCAACGCTGATAATCTGGAAGAATTCCTACAAAAACTGTTTTTTCCTATGCCTGTTCCAATAATCAATACCTTTGGAAGACCGGCTCAATCAACACAAACTGTGGATGGCAATGGAAACATAGTGTCTTCAGTAGGATCAATATCAATCCCTTTTTCTACCTGGCGTTCAGGAGCCGGATTTACATTGGACTTTTCTGTTGATAACAGAACGGATGCTGCCAGTGATCCTTCCGATGAATTGCCTGCACAGGCAATCAATACAATCAAAGTTGTAAAAGGCGCCACCGATGTCGGAACCTACGCAATCGGTGATGGAACAACAGATCAGGCAGGAAGTATTACAATCGATGCAGCCAATGTTACAATTAACCCTGTTTCTACTTCTGCCAATACATTTACGCTGGTGGTAACGGATGATTATCCAAATACAAACACATTGAATGTAACCGTAAACATGACCCAGGCCATCCAGGCAAGGGTGAACAATGTAAGCATTACTTCTCCTGCTTTTGTTGAAGGGGCCGGAACAAATGCAAATCCTTACTTGGTGGAAAGAGACGGTAGTCCCGTGAACTTTGGCTTGTCGTACCAAATTGTACCAAATGATGAAACGGTTAGCAGTGTTATTTTTACAGAATCCACTGGTGTGAATGCAATGACTGACATAACTGGATTAACAGAAACGGCCAACATCACAAGAACAACAGAGTCATTTACAATAGAAAATATTGTTTTAACAAATCAGAGGGTGGGCATCCAGGTGGATGGAAATGAATATCCAGGCCATTTTGCTGCAGCTTATACACCTTATGTGAAGTTGAAGGACAGAGGCTATGTTGGTTATCTGACCAATGCGCAAAGGCTGGCGCCAACTGCCGCAAATGTGACCGCATTTACAAGTCAAAACGGTTTGTGCCTGCTAAACTATGGTTATCATGCAACACTTCCTGCTGATAAGTCAACCGCTTCAGATGGCTTGAGTATAACAAATGGAATCGGTCAAACTGGTTTCCTCTGTTTTGCAATCCCTTATTCTGAGGAAGGTGCCGGCAAATCGTTCAGCATAGAAACATATGACCTTGGTACGTGGAGTACCGCAGTTTCACAAACAGATATTATTTCCTTCGATATTGGAGGAGGATTCACAGTGGATTATTATGTAATCTATGTTACAGCTGCAAATACCAGCAACGGAGGAACTGTGAAAGCTAGAATTATAGAAAATTAATTAAGAAAAAGATAAAGGAGATGAAGACTTTAACTACCGGGTTTCTTAAAAAATGCCTCTTCCTTATGGGATTTGCGGCACTTTCAACCCTTTCGTTTGGCCAGATCAAACTCTCTCAGCCCATGTCACCGGGAGGTACGTTTGGATTGATTGACGCCAATGAGCTGAAAGGGGGATTAATGATGGTTGACAGCCTTGAGCTGCGCGATTCTATCTATATGTATCGCGCCAAAAAAGGAATGATGGTTGTTGTAGCCGATGCCGAAAGTACGTCTGGCTATCAAACCAAAACTTATATGTTTCTGCCATCTGAAAATCCTGCAGATTATGCCGATGGAGGAAAAATTTGGAACACATACGACGAATATCAGGTGCATACCGTTGCCGAATTTGTGACAAAGTATGGACTCAATCCGTGGAAAGAAGTGTCCCTCGGGATTAAAGATCCTTCTGGCCCAGGTATTGATTCGCTTTATGTGTCTTCCGCATTTATGGATACCATCTTTGCAAATTCAGGGGATACAATCTACCTTGTTGATAAAGCAAAAGCAGACTCATTTTATACCAACTCTCTGAGCTTATCCGGTGTTCAGATTCTTGGAATATCAACTGACGAGACCTTTGCCAGTGCTTCAAATGATAGCATTCCGACGCAATTGGCAGTAAAATCTTATGTGGATGCTAAATTCAACGATTTTGGGTCAACCGCACATATTAGTAATTTAACCGTGGACACATTGACGGTTGACACAGCATTTATCTCAAAATTATTAAACAACGTAATTGTGAGCGATTCCATCAATGTGGATACGCTCATAGCGCTCTATTCTACAATTGATACAGCATCCATCAATAAGGTAAGTGTAAACTACTTTACTCTAAACGGTTATTGGGTGGGTGCTATTTCAAATGATACTGTTTTTACCTCGGCTGATTCATTGGCACTGATTACTGAATTCGGTGTTCAAAAACGCATCGATTCAGTGATGGTTTATGTGAATGATCAATTTAGTAACCTGAGTCAGAATTCCATTCAGAACCCCATCAATGCAACAACCAAAATTATTGTAAACGAAAGCGACTCGCTTGTTTTCACTGTCAATGGAGACACTGCACTTGTCGTGAATCCTGATGGTTCGGTAGAAATTGATACGCTGATTTCAAACATGTTGGTTTTAAGCGGAGATACCATTCTTGGCATTTCAAAAGACGTGGCCCTTGGCGGCTTAACGTCCAGCCATGACAGCATTGCAACACAACTTGCGGTGAAAACCTACGTGGATGCAGAAGTGGCGAAATTGGCAGGAAGTACAAATACGGATACACTGCGGGCAAAGGTCGCTTACATTGAACAGGGCAATATTGATACCCTGGTGACGGATACAGCCTATGTTTCCCGCTTGCTTGTGGATTCTCTTGTGGCCACACAAATAAAAACAGATACACTTATTATGCCCGGCGATACCATTATCGATGTGGCGCAAACGGGTGATGTAATTGCCGTTGAAAATGAGGAGAATACATTGGTGACCGTTGGATATGTCAAAAATAATGCTTCCGCCTTTGATGAAGGGATGAATCCAATTACACGTACAGGTTGGACTGGTGTGTCAGGTCAGGATCTGGATGCAGACAATGTGGTTGATTTCCTTAAGAAAGTTTTCTTCCCTGTGCCTGAGCCAAGAATTGCAAGTGTGGGGATCGGTGGATCAAAATCAACAGAGACATTAACCGTTGCTTCAGAGCCTAATGGCAATCTGACAGAGTCAGTTGCGACTTACACAGTTCCTTACGCAACATGGAAAGGAGGCCTGACGCTTAACATCGATTACGATGTAAGAAACAGAAGTGCTGAAGATGCACAAATTACAACAACCAATATCGAAACTATTGCGATTGAGCAGGGAACATATACGCCGGCTCCGGTTGTGATAGGTAATGGAACAACGCCCGTGACAGGTACATTCCCAACTGTAAATTTAACAGATTTGAATCCTGCTCCTGTTGCAACAACGACAAGAGATTACACATTTACCACTGCAGTGACGGATGCGTATCCGAACGTAAATACATTGAACTGGCTAGTTCGTTTGAGCGCAGCTCTGAGAACAACAAATCCCAGTTTTTCAGTGAATCCAACTACTGTGGAAGACAATGGGGGTGCATCACCTTACAATATTACCTTCACCTGGGCATTCAATTCTCAGGATGAGGTGATTTCTGATGTGACAATTGATGGTACATCCACAGGCGCAACTGCATCGGGCAGTATCGCTTCCAATGCAGGCGCATTAAGTGTCTTACAAATGAATACAGGTACCGATCCTGGCGGAAGAACGTATACATTGGTTGTGGATGGTGACCTTTATACTGACAGAACAAGAACAGCAACAGTCGCTGTTTGTGACAGATCTTATCGAGGTGTGTTAACGGCAGCTCAAACTGCAACAGTGGATGCAGGCTCTTTTGTCATCAATGCTGCAAACCTGACGCAGGAAAATAAATTGTGTGAAACATGGGAGTCTACTTCAGGATACTTTACGTTTAACACACCTGGTGGAGGGGATAGATTTATTTGTTTTGCAGTACCAAAAAGCAAATTTTCAGGCCCACCAGTCATTGTTCTTGATACTCCACTCGGAGCACAGGATGAATCCGGAATAGTGGTGAAAGAGATAATGCACACATTTGGAACCAAATCAATACCTTATTATGTTGTGTATTCTACAACTGCTTATGGTGGAGTAGGAACTGTAGATGCACGATTAAGACAACCATAGTTGAGTGATGAAGATGAAAAGAATAAATACAAAAGATATGAAAACTTCAGCCCGGTACAAAAAGTTATTGGTATTTGCTGCTGCCTGGATGTTGGCAGGAGTGATGACCATGACTGCGCAGATCGTTATGCCTTCGGGGTTTAAACCGTCACAACCGTCGTTTCCGATTGCGCAGCAGGATCATATCAAGGGTGGATATCACGTTGTGGCCAGCCTGGCACAGAGGGATGATGTGAATGATATGGATGGATTGCACCCTTCAAAACGAGAAGTGGGGATGATGGTATTCTCTATAGCAGAGAAGAAGTCATATATCCTTCTGTATGCAGGAAGTTCTGCAACAGTTGCTGATGACAGATGGCAGGAGGTGACAGTGATAGCTACCTATCAGGCAGTTGTACCTTACGAAACAGGTAATCTTGTAATGCACGAGAACAACCTTTATGTTTGTTCTAATCCATTTGTTTCTGCCAATGCATACACAGGTCAATCTTTACCCGGAACAAACTGGGTGAATCTGGGCGGTGCCAATGGTGGTGATTTTGCATTGAAAGATCTTTCAAACGTTGAACGGGCCAGCGTTGTTGATACTTTAATTGCAAAGGATGCTGTGGCTGATTCAGCGATTCAGGATGGAGCCGTGACTGAAACAAAAATTTTGGACGGAAGTGTCACACGAAATAAATTGCACGACGACATTGCCGGTGCGGGTCTTGAATTTTGGACTGACTCCATGGCTGTTGCTGTGGATAGCACTACCATCACATACGATTCTCCAAGTTCAGGGGGCATCGTGAATATAAAAGTGGCCCCAAGGGGAATCGGGTATGAGCAGCTAAAATCAGACAATGCTGCAGATGGCCGTATTTTGTCATACAACGCAGGCATCCTGGAATGGACAAGTCCTGGTGATATTTCAGTGGATCCTGAAAACATGAGTCTGGGCTTAGGTAAATTTCTCGTGGGAGATTCAAGCGGCGTTGCACATCCATCTGCTGTGGGCGGGGGAATGAAAACAATTTATCGCAACGACAGTGTGCTGTTCTTCCTCACCAAAGACATTATCGTGGATTCATTAATTGATGAAAC